>JAZSAC010000132.1:0-5839 GCA_045601645.1 Acutalibacteraceae bacterium
AAATTTGCAAAAAACCCTTTTATATATCAACAAATTATGATATTATAATCTAGTAAAATTACATGTATCGGCAAGATATTAAAAAATTTGTGGAGGAATAATCAATGTCTGTTTCAAGCTTTAAACATTTGCCTTATGGAGATATGGCAATAATTGCAATGCGCGGTTGTGAAGAATTTGCCTCTAAAGTAGACTATTATCTGCAACAATGGAGAGGTATGCCTGAGGAACATACCTATGTAATTAAACCAAAATGTCCTCGATTTGGTACAGGTGAAGCAAAAGGTCTCATTGAACATACTGCTCGTGGATTAGATGCATTTATAATCTGCGATTGCTTTAACTACGGTGTAACATATAAAATGTACGGTCAAACTGTACCGATGAGTCCTGATGACCATTTTCAAGATTTAAAGCGTGTAATAGCTGCTTTAGGCGGAAAAGCAAGAAGAATAAGCGTAATTATGCCCATGCTTTATGAAGGCAGACAGCATAGACGCAGCGCTCGTGAATCTTTAGATTGCGCCATGGCATTGCAAGAACTAACAGCATTAGGCGTAGAAAACATAATAACATTCGACGCACACGACCCACGTATATGTAACGCCATTCCGTTGTGCAGTTTTGATAATGTTCAGCCCAGCTATCAAATGATTAAAGCTCTTCTTCGCACCATTCCCGATATAAAAATAGACCGTGACCATTTAATGATTGTTTCTCCCGACGAAGGCGCAATGTCACGATGCATATATTATTCATCTGTTTTAGGCGTAGAACTCGGCATGTTCTATAAGCGCAGAAATTATTCAATAGTTGTAAACGGACGTAATCCGATTGAAGCACACGAATTTTTAGGTAATGATGTAAGCGGTAAAGACCTTATTATTGTTGATGATATGGTCTCATCAGGAGATTCTTTACTGGATATTGCTGAAAAATTAAAACAAAAAGGCTGTAACCGTGTTTTTGCCTTTACCACCTTTGGTTTATTTGTTGATGGTTATGAAAAGTTTGATAAATATTATAAAGATGGGTTAATTGATAAAGTATTTACTACCAATTTAATTTACGGAACCGAAGAATTGCTAAGTAAAGAATGGTATCATCGAGTTGATATGTCAAAATACGTTGCTTATCTTATTGACACAATTAACTATAACAATTCAATCAGCTCTTTGTTAGACCCAATTGACCGTATTAAGAATTGCATAGAAAAATATAATAACAAATAATTTTAAAAAATAGAAAAGGCTGCCGAACGCTGAGTTCTGCAGCCTTTTTTTATGAATGTTCATAAAACCTCATTATTTCATCTTTTGTTGCTAAACCTTTTGTACAAGCTGTCGCACCACCGGCTGATACAGCTAACCGCAGCGCAGTATTTAAAGAGTTATCAATACCTGCCAAAAAACCTGCGATCATAGAGTCACCCGCGCCGACAGTGCTTACAGTTTTTCCCTTAACAGCAGCTATTTTGTAGGTCTGATAATTTTCATCAATAAAAATTGCACCCTCGTCACCACGCGAAACGAGAACATTTACAGCACCCTTCATTTTTAGTTCTTTTGCAGCAAAAATTATTTTTTGCTCAGTGTCTAAAACCTTGCCTGAAAGCTCACTAAGCTCAGCAAGATTAGGCTTTATTAAAAAAGGTTTAAAGCAAAGAGTGTTTTTTAGTAAATCACCGGTGGCGTCTACAACTAATCTTATCTGCTTTTCTTCGACTGTTTTAGCTATATTTGCATATATATCATCGCCACAGCCCCTTGGCACACTGCCTGAAAGCACAAGGGTATCACCCCGATTTAACTGCTTAAGCTTTTTTAAAAAACCGCTAATGTCGTTTTCGGTAACACAGGGACCAACAGCATTTATCTCAGTTTCGGTGTCACCTATAAGCTTTACATTTATCCTTGTTATCGCGTTTTCTAAACGGTAAAAATCGGTCTGAACGCCCACATCTCTAATAGCTTGTTCCAAAGCGTCACCGGTAAAGCCACCGATAAAGCCCAAAACAACATTATCAAATCCGAGCCTTTTTAATACTATTGAAACATTTATACCTTTACCACCGAAGCAAATTTCCTCCGTCCTTGAACGATTGGTTTGGCCTTTTGCAACAAAATCTGTAAGCATATAGTAATCAACCGAAGGATTTAAAGTTACTGTATAAATCATATAGCACCTAAATTCAAAACAGCCACGAACGGTTGTTGTATTTATTTACCTTTTCTTTCATATTCTAAATCAAAATAAGTTTGGCAATTTGGTTCTTGAATACATAGCCTAACCTTTTTTGAATCTATTATATATTTTGCAATATCATGAGTATTTTTTGTATCACTCGGCAAATACATACCGCAATACGGACGGTATGTATCGGCATGATAATCGCCGCCGCAGGTAAGAGCAAGGTTGTTTTCTTTTGCAATATTATAAAGCTCATTGGAATATGAATTTCCGTATAGCGGATGACAGCTTATTTCAACTCCGTCAAGATACCTTATATCCTGTACTTTTTGAAAATACCTGAATGGATGTGCTTGTATCAAAATGCCACCGGCTTCCTTTACTGTTTCGTAAAGCTGTTGCTGACTCATACTGTAAAGCGTAGGATTTTTAATAGGAAAATCTGTATCAACGCCATAAATCAGATAATGCAAATAAGGCTGCTTTTCATTGGTTACCTCTATTCCGAAAAACAGCTTTACACCCATCTCTTTGCTGACTTCTACTGCATTGTAATAAGCTTGAACATATTCTTTAGCAAACTTAATTTCATCACCGTTTGTAACATAAGAGCTTCTATAATGATTTGTCAATACAATACCGTCAATATTAAGATTTTTTGCCTCGTTTAATACACCGCGAATATCCAAAAGACAGCATTTGCTGATTTCGGATGAATGTGCATGTAAATCTACTAACATTTATATCACCTAAACTCAAATGAATTCATTATTATACTGCGTTTTCATAAAGGTTGTGAGCGAGTTGCCTTGAAGACCTGCCAAAACACCTATTACAAGCTTCATGTAAGCCGATGAATCAACCATATTAAGAGGTATCAGTCCACCGTTTATCACAGCATCATACATAGTCGAATACTGTTCCTTATCCAGAACACATGGGGAAACAAAAATCGGAATTTTGTTTTCACGACATTTTTTTGCCAAATGCAAAACAGAATAGCAAGAGAACGGTTGATTTTCTGCACTGCGTTCTACACAAACAGTACCCGAATGATATGTTCCCAGTAACACGGCGCCCACATTGTTAAGTGCTATATCGCTGTAATCAAGTCCGACATATTGCTTTATAAATTTCACCGATTTAAAATCATTATATTTCTTATTTAGGTCTACTTTAAAATCTTTTCTGTTTTGTGAAAGCTTTTGACATTTAGAGAAAACATTGTCAAAATTTTGCTGCAACAAAAAGCAATTACAAGGCTTCGCATTGTAAAAATCATTAGAAAAATTCTCACATTGCAGTAATGTTGTTGCAATATGCAAATAATTTAAACCATCTGAATTGCGATACACCGCATATACATTTGGAGGAATATTATTCATTATTAAATCAACGGCTGTTTTAAAATTAGCATTTGCATTGGTGTTTACATCGTCAACAGGACTGTGACCTGACACAAAAATCATAGGTACAGGAATATGTGAAAATAAAAAACCTGCTGTCGCTGCTGTAAATGCTAAGGTATCAGTTCCGTGAAGCACAATAACTCCGAGGTAGCGTTCAAAATCAACACTTTCAAGATGCTTCATAACAGATAGAATAACATCAACAGTCGAATTTTCACTTAAGAAGCACTTATCTAATTGTGAATCCTCAAAAATACCGTTTAACAGATTACGGTATTTAGGGTTAAGAAAAAAGAATCTATCAATTATTACTCGCTTTGCCTCAACCATATCAAGTGAACGTTTTTCGTCATCTCCAAAAGAGCATATAGTTCCGCCCGTAAATACCAATAAGATTTTCTTCATAAATCTCTATTTCCTTAATGTGTAATCTTATTTTTGGGTATCATCTATTTCCGTCAGACCATCATCAAAGGAGTCACATTTTTTTGCTCGATTAGGCACCCAAAGTGTAGAAAACATATCGGTCAATCCACTATACACAAGACCGACACCTATAAGAATTGTAACCATTTTGGCTGCCTCAAATGCATTAACAACCAGTATAATTCCAAATACAATATTTATTGCCGCCAAAATCAAAATAGGCAGCCAGCCCTCAATGCCGATTCGCATCATATCAAATGCATTTTGAAGCTTCTTTACGCCACTTACTATAATAAAAACACCAAGTATAAGAGGAATGATAGATATTATAAAGTCCTTTTTAGCCAAAATTATTATTCCAAGTACCAACGTAGCAACAGCCAAAACAAGATCGTTACGATAAAAATCGTATTTGGTGTTTTTGTTAAAATAATTATAAAAACTAACAGCCGATATCAAAAACATAAATGCCGACAAAATATAGGTTATCATTACATTTATGTCGTTAGGAAAAATAATTAAAATTAATCCTAAAGCAACACATATAACCGATGAAACAACAAGCTCCCATTTAACTTTTTTTAGCATGTCCATAATCCCCGCCTCCGAAAAGTGAAAAATTTTTATAAATACAAATGTATAAAGGCACCGCCGTTAAACGATGCCTTGCCAAACTATACCTCTAAAGCTTTGCGTAATTTTTTATTATTCTTATAGTTCTTAACAGCTGCAGCACCTGCCGTTTTTAAAAACGGATAGTTTGCAAGATATTTTTCCGAAGCCTCGTCAAATTTCTCCGGTGTGTTGCCAAAGCTTCCTGCAATAATAACAGTACAAATAATATCTCCTACCATTGTTGTGCCCTCGTAATGCATATCACCGAGCATATTCCAATACTTTACAATCTGCCTCTTATTGGCTGATTCGTTTTCGTACAATTCTTTCATTTTTTCGATGCCGTAACGCTTGAAAAACTCAACATATAAAAATTCTCCGTACTTAGCAACCATATTTTTATATGCATCCTTATACTGTGGAAAAAGTGCAAGAAATTTTTGTGCTAACGCCTCCACCGTAGGCTCAGTTCCAACTGCAGCTTTTTCCGGCAAAGCAACCTCTTTTGTGTTTCCCTCTGCTGTTTTGATAACCTTTATGCCTGCATCTTTGGCAATAGTCTCCAAAAAGTCTTCACCGATAACAGTTGTATCCTTAGCACCATGACTTTCTTCATCAAAGTACCATGTGGAAATAACCGAATAATTATCAGCATTTCCTTCAGAATCAACAGGAGAAACAGAAATTGAAAAAAGCTTTTTGCTATCATTATAATCAATCTTGTATGATTTTACATCATTTATATATGTGCCTAAATTCTGTTCATTTGAGTTGAAACCATTTTCCTTCATAAAATTCGAAATAACATTATTAACTTCTTTAAGATACGTAATGTTCATAAAAAGCACTCCAAAAAACATAATAGAATATAATTTTTTAAGTATTATAACACATTAAAATGTTTTTGTCACTAAATTTCAAACAATTTTTTGCCAAAAAATAAAATAGTAAAAATATAAAATAAATGTTGACAAGTTCAACGCATTGTGTTATATTATTTAGGCGTTCAGGTCAACAGTGCTGGTTTAGCTCAGTTGGTAGAGCAGCTGATTTGTAATCAGCAGGTCGGGGGTTCAAGTCCGTCAACCAGCTCCACTTTTTTAAATTGTTTGAACTCAAAACGCAAAATTTTATATGGGAGTGTTCCCGAGTGGCCAAAGGGGGCAGACTGTAAATCTGTTGTCTTCGACTTCGGTGGT
>JAZSAC010000133.1:0-6430 GCA_045601645.1 Acutalibacteraceae bacterium
AGGTTTTATTTGATGAGCAAAAAATAAAGGAATTAGTAAAAGAATTAGGGCAAAAAATTTCAGAGGATTATAAAGGTAAAAAACTACTTTTAGTTAGCGTTCTTAAAGGCTCGGTTGTATTCATGGCAGACCTTATGAGAAATATTACAATCCCTTGTGAAATTGATTTTATGGTGGTTTCATCTTATGGCTGTGGTACTAAAACAAGCGGTAACGTAAAAATCATCAAAGACCTTAATATTGATATAAAGGATTATGACCTGCTTCTTGTTGAGGATATTCTGGATTCGGGTGTTACGCTCTCGCATCTTAAAAAATTACTTGAATCAAGAATGCCTGCAAGTGTAAAAATATGCACTTTTCTGGACAAACCCGAACGTCGCAAAGCACCGATTTTTGCCGATTATTTAGGAACAGCGGTTCCGGATGAATTTTTGGTTGGCTATGGATTGGACTTTGATGAAAAGTTCAGGAATCTGCCTTACGTTGGTATATTAAAGCATGAGTGCTATGAAAAATAATAAATCCTGAAGGGAGTAAAAAATGGGTAATTTTAAGAAGGTTTTGCTGTATATTGGAATACCGTTAATACTGGTTATGGTTATTGCAGGTGTTTTTTACAGCTCTGGAAATCAAGAAACGGTTGATTATTCTGCAATAGTCGAAATGGTACGTTCCGGTGAGGTCAGTGAATTTAAACTGAATTTATACAGCGGAAAGCTTACCTATACCATTAGAGGAACTAATGAAAAGAAGAATATTGATGTCGCAAGTTCAGACATATTCTATAATGATGTTTCAAAGGCTGTTATTGAGTATAATGATAGTATAGATGCAAATGAAGAGTTGTCGGTTGAAGAAAAGGCCGAACAAAAAATAGTTTATAACTATGAGTCGGGCGGAGAAGCTTCGTGGTTGCTTAGTATGTTACCGACGATTATAATGTTTGTTATTCTTATCGGTGGCTGGTTCTTTATTATGCGCAAAATGAATGGAGGCATGGGAGGCGATAAAACCATGTCTTTCGGTAAGGCAAGGATTAAAAAAGCTGAGGATGATAAGCGTAAAACCACCTTTGCCGATGTTGCAGGTGCCGATGAAGAAAAAGAAGAAATGGCAGAGCTGGTTCAATTCTTGAAGGACCCGAAAAAGTTCAATGAGCTTGGTGCAAGAATTCCTAAGGGTGTCTTACTTGTTGGCCCTCCCGGAACAGGTAAAACCTTGTTAGCACGTGCAGTTGCAGGTGAGGCAGGGGTACCGTTTTTTTCAATTTCCGGTTCTGATTTTGTTGAAATGTTTGTTGGTGTAGGTGCATCTCGTGTGCGCGACCTTTTTGACCAAGCAAAGAAAAATTCACCTGCTATAATTTTTATTGATGAAATTGATGCTGTAGGACGTCAAAGAGGTGCAGGTCTCGGTGGCGGACATGATGAGCGTGAACAGACACTTAATCAATTGTTGGTTGAAATGGATGGATTTGGTGCTAATGAGGGCGTTATTATAATCGCTGCAACCAATCGTCCTGATATATTAGACCGTGCGTTGCTTCGTCCGGGACGATTTGACCGTCAAATTATGGTTAATTATCCTGATGTTAAGGGGCGTGAGGAAATTTTAAAGGTTCACTCTCGCGGTAAACCCTTAGGCCCTGATGTAGACCTTAGTACAATTGCTAAATCAACTGCAGGGTTTACAGGCGCTGACTTGGAAAATCTTTTGAATGAAGCTGCACTTTTAGCAGCGCGTGCCGACCGTAAGGCAATCATTGAACAGGATATTGAAGAGGCAACTATTAAGGTTATGATGGGTGCCGAGAAAAAGTCTCGTGTGATTAAAGAAAATGATAAAAAAATCACCTCATATCACGAAGCAGGTCATGCGGTTGTTTCGTATTTTCTGCCAACGCAAGACCCTGTTCATCAAATTTCAATTATTCCTCGAGGTATGGCTGCCGGATTTACAATGTATTTGCCTGACGAGGATAACGGACATATTTCTAAATCTAAAATGGAAGAGGATATATGCTCGTTATTGGGTGGACGTGCAGCAGAGGAATTAACTCAGGCAGATATTTGTACAGGCGCTTCTAATGATATTGAACGTGCTACCGAAATGGCACACAATATGGTTACTAAATTCGGTATGAGTGCAAAGGTTGGTTTGGTTAAGCTGGGAACCGGAAATAATGAGGTATTCCTCGGACGTGATTTTTCATCGACACCGAATTACTCTGAAAATATGGCTGCTATTATTGATTCTGAAGTTCGTGATATAATCATGACACAATATGAAAAAGCAAAAGAAATTCTAAACAGCAATATGGATAAGGTTCATAAGGTTGCACAGGTGCTTTTTGTTAACGAAAAAATCAGCGGTGATGATTTCCGAGATATAATGAACGGAAATGTTGAACAATAATTCAAAGGTCCAAAACCCAAGGGTTTTGGACCTTTTTTATAATGATTATTGACTTTCACAGTTTATCATGTTAAAATATTAGAGAATGAAAGGATGTGGCTTTATGGATAAACTTCATAATGAAGGAACCGAGTTGCTTTTTAAATCAATTTTAACATTAAAAAACATAGATGAATGTTATGCTTTTTTTGAGGATATATGTACTGTAAAAGAAATTCAGTCAATAGTGCAGCGTGTTGTTGTTGCAAAAATGCTTACAGAAGGCAGAATTTATAACGACATTGTTAATGAAACCGGTGCAAGTACAGCAACCATAAGTCGCGTAAATCGTTCTTTAAGTTATGGTAATGATGGTTACGAAATTGTTTTTAAGCGTTTAAAAGAACAAAATGACATATAGTAATTTTGCTGAGTTTTATGATGGCCTTCAATCAGATGTAGATTATGATAAAAGGGCTGAATATTTATTAAATTTATTCGAAAAGTATGACCGTCTGCCGACACTTTTGCTTGATGTTGCGTGTGGAACAGGCGGCTTTTCGTTATACTTTGCTAAAAAAGGTATTGATATCATAGGTGTTGATAATTCAATAGAAATGCTTTGTGTGGCAAGAGAGAAATTCAACAAAGCAGGTAAAGATGCATTATTGATTTGTCAATCTGCCGATGAGCTCGATTTGTATGGGACGGTTGATGGTGCCGTTTGCTGCTTAGACAGCCTTAACCATATTATAGATAATGACGAATTCAAACGTTCGTTAAAGAAAATAGCACTTTTTTTGGAACCGCAAAGGTTATTTATTTTTGACTTAAATACCGAATATAAACATAGAAATATTTTATCCGGCAATACATTTACGATTGAAAATGAAGATGTTTTTTGCGTATGGCAAAACTCAGAGTGTTATACAAACGGTGTTGTAGATATATCACTTGATTTTTTCAAAAAAAATACAGACGGAACGTATACTCGTTCATGTGAAAATTTTTCTGAAAGGGCATATTCAAAAGAGTTTATTAATGATTGTTTGGCAGATGCCGGGTTGGAATTGGTTGTAACTTTAGGCGATATGAGTCTAGAGAAGGAAGGTAAAAATGAAGAACGTGTGATTTATGTTACACGAAAGGTAGAGTAAAATGGGAAGACTGATTAGATGTATAACGAGTTGCGGTGCTGTTATGGCAACATGTGTTGACACTACAGATATTGTAGGTAAAGCAGAGCAGTATCATAAAACATCGGCTGTTGTTACTGCAGCACTTGGCAGAACTTTAACTGCTGCCTCTATGATAGGTAATATGCTTAAGGGAAAGGACAATACCGTAACATTAAAAATCACAGGTGACGGTCCTATAGGTTCTATTGTTGCAGCTAGTGATTATGAAGGCAATGTTAGAGGATATGTTGTAAACCCGATTGTAGAATTGCCATTAAACAATGTAGGCAAATTAGATGTTGGTGGCGCTGTTGGAAAAGGGATTTTATATGTAATGAAGGATTTGGGACTTAAAGAGCCATACATAGGTCAAATCCCGCTTACGACAGGTGAAATAGCAGAGGATATTACGGCATATTATGCCATAAGTGAACAAACACCTACGGTGTGTGCGTTAGGTGTTCTGGTTAATCCCGATTTGACCGTAAAGTGTGCAGGAGGGTTTATAATACAAATGCTTCCAAACGCAACCGATGCTGAAATAACTAAGCTTGAAAAATCATTAGAAGGTTTAGAATCGGTTACTACGATGCTGTCTAAAAATATGAGCCCTGAGGATATTTTGAGAAAAGCTTTAAAAGAATTTGAAGTAGAGGTTCTCTATGAGCAGGAAATAGAATATAAATGTAAATGCAGCAAGGAAAGAACAAAAAATGTACTTAGCTGTGTTGGTGATGATGACCTTAAAGAAATGATAAAACAGGAAAAAGAAACCAATGTAGTATGTCATTTTTGTAATAAGGAATATATATTTACGCCGGCAGAAATAAGACAAATATTAGATGAAAAGAAAAACAAAAAAATTTTATAAAAAAGAATAATAAGTGTTGACAAATGAAAATATTTGTGGTAATATATCACTCGTCGCCGGTGGTACGGAAACCAGCGTAGATGGGAGCATAGCTCAGCTGGGAGAGCATCTGCCTTACAAGCAGAGGGTCACAGGTTCGAGCCCTGTTGTTCCCACCAGTAAGGTGGCCTGGTAGTTCAGTTGGTTAGAACGCTAGCCTGTCACGCTAGAGGTCGTGGGTTCGAACCCCATCCAGGTCGCCATGAAATTATGCCTCTGTAGCTCAGTAGGTAGAGCAGGGGACTGAAAATCCCCGTGTCATTGGTTCGATTCCGATCGGAGGCACCACAAATGCGGATTTAGCTCATCTGGTAGAGCGCCACCTTGCCAAGGTGGAGGTAGCGAGTTCGAGCCTCGTAATCCGCTCCAACAGGACGCTTAAAACGCTTTTAAGCGTCCTGTATTTTCAAATAAATAAGGCGCCATGGCCAAGCGGTAAGGCACGGGTCTGCAAAACCCTTATCCCCGGTCCGATTCCGGGTGGCGCCTCCAGAAGAAAAAACGTCCAATTTTTTGGGCGTTTTTTTCATTTTTAAGCCGTTTTTTAGCCGAAAACGGCCTTTTTTTATGCCAAATGGGTGAGTTTGACTGAAAAACGCCCTTGAAACATAAAAATATACAAGTTTGAAAACTGAAACGCTATTTTTAACATAAAAATATGCAACTTTAAGCTAAAACCTATTTAAATACCGTAAAAAATATGATATAATGTGAATATAAGCGAGGTGGAATGTTATGGAAGAGTATACACGAGGTGTTGTAGAAGAATATATTGCGCATCAGCGTAGAGTTCTTAATAGTTTGTTAGATAGAGGTGTTTATACACAAGAGGGGATAGAAGATCATATTCGGTGTCTTCATGAAAGTATTGAAGAAGACTTAGATTCGAATAAGGCATATGCTTTGCTCAAAATGGAGATGGACGTTAAGAAAGGCATTGATGATGGAGATAAGGAATATGTTTCATTAACCAATATTGCAAGAATGAAGAATTTTGCAAACCCAAGTTATGTTATTCAATCTTGGCTTAGAGACCGTAATACTCTCGAAGTTCTTTATCTTTGGGAGACCGAGAACAATCCAGATTTCCAAAATGACGGCTACGAGCATATAGTTGAACAACTGTCCAATCCTTCCTTTACATTAACTGCAAAAATTTGGAAAGAAGAAACCGGCGCAACCGGAATTGTATCAAAGCAGGGTAATGGAGGAGGCACCTTTGCTCATATGGATATAGCCATTGATTTTTATGCTTGGACTTTTCCGCAGAAGCGATATCAGCTCGTTAAAATAATTTCCGGAAAGGCAGCATTCTTGGATCTGATACATGAGGATTTTGAAGATCAAAAAGAAAGATATAAAAACATGAGTGACAAAGAACTTTACGCAACGCAGGGCATAACGCTTATAGATAAATTTGGGGAATAAACATATAAAAAATTGTTGTGAATTGAAAGGTGAATTATGAATCTTAAAGAACAACTAAATACTTTAGTGGACGAATATAAAAACTTTATGGGGTTTAGTCAGTTCCCGGAATTTGATTTGCAAACCAAAATTGCGTCATTAGTTATTGCAGACTCACAAGGGTTTGAGTCTGCAGCGGTGACTACTTATCAACCAATTACCGGTCAACATAGTTTATGTGTAAGTGTGAACTTAGAATTGTCGAAATATTTAATGTTTCATGAATTTAATCATATGCATGATTCTGAGATATATGTGAATGGTGACAAAGTTAGATATGCTGGTCTTTCAGGATATACGGAATATCATGCTTCTCAAATTGAATTAGCTTGCTTAGTGGGAGCAGAAACAATTGGATGCATCCCATCATTTTCAATGAATAAAATCATATCCACATTTGCGGGGAATAAGACAGTATTGCAATATGTTAAAGAAAAGTATCAACATGCCAAAGATTTATTCAGCAGAGATGATTTTC
>JAZSAC010000134.1:0-3955 GCA_045601645.1 Acutalibacteraceae bacterium
TAAACGGTGTACCATTTCCGTAGGTATAAACTAGATTTTTAACATTGAGTAACGACAATTAATTTTTCCTCCTAAAAGCATCGGTCAAGGCCTTGACACAATCTTCAACAGTTAATGTGTCTTTTGGAAGGTCCATGCCTACTTTATTGAGCTCGTATATAACCTCTGTCGGTTGCGGAACATCAAGTCCTGCATTTCTTAAAATATCTATATTAGAAAACACATTACGTGGTGTATCGTCAAGAATAATTTTACCTTTATCCATGACAACAACACGGTCTGCTAAAGCAGCTTCATTCATATAATGCGTTATTAAAATTACTGTGATTTTTTTTTCATTACAAAGCTTTTGAATAACATTTATTACTTCTTTTCTTCCTTTAGGGTCTAGCATCGCAGTAGGTTCATCAAAAACAATACATTTAGGTTCCATTGCAATAATACCCGCAATTGCGACACGCTGTTTTTGACCACCGGAAAGATTGTGAGGAGAACTTTTAGAAAAATCTTTCATATCAACGGCAGTTAATGCATCATCAACCCTCTTAAGCATTTGGTCATGCGGTATTCCTAAATTTTCAAGTCCAAAAGCAACATCTTCATCAACAACGGTAGCTACTAATTGATTATCGGGATTTTGAAAAACCATACCAACAGTTTTTTTAATCTCAATAGAATTTTCTTCGTCAGATGTATCTAATGAATTAACATAAACTTTTCCCTTGTTTGGCAGAAGAAGTCCATTTAATAACTTTGCGAGTGTAGATTTGCCAGAGCCGTTATGACCCAAAACTGCCGTAAATTGACCTTCTGAAAAATCTATTGAAAAGTCATTCAAAACATTTATTTCGCCATCATCATTTTCATAGTTAAACGATATGTTTTCAACTTTAATTAACAAACTCATTCTAATCCTTCTTATCTTGATACCTAGACCAAACTGTCGTACAGCCACACGGCAAAATCATATCTTTTTCGGTAACATATAATCCGATTTCATCAGTAGTAACGTTACCAAAACGGTTGCCGATAACTATATTTTTACACATATAATTTAAAATTGTAGGTGAAATTCCGCCGGAATATGAATTTAACAAAAAGAAAATTGCGTCATCGCTTAGAACTTTTGATGTTAGGTTTAATAAATCATATAGCTGTTGATCAATCTTCCAAACCTCACCGTTAGGTCCTCTACCATATGAAGGAGGGTCCATAACAATTCCGTCATATTTATTGCCCCTTCTGATTTCTCTAGCAACAAATTTCATACAATCATCAACCAACCATCTAACAATACGGTCACTAACACAAGAAGATGCAGCATTTTCTTTTGCCCAAGCCACCATACCTTTTGAGGCATCAACATGGGTAACCTCGGCACCTGCTTTTAAACAAGCAATAGTAGCACCGCCTGTATAAGCAAATAAATTCAAAACCTTGACGGGACGTTTTGCTTTATCAATACATTCTCTCATCAATTCCCAATTTACTGCTTGTTCAGGAAAAAGGCCTGTATGTTTAAAGTCCATTGGTTTTAAGTTGAAAGTTAAGTCTTTAAAACTTATTTTCCATGATTTTGGAACTTTTTTTAATATCTGCCAATATCCGCCGCCTGAAGACGAGCGATGATATATAGCGTGAGCATTATTCCATAAAGGATTTTTTTGTTCACCCTGCCACATAACCTGAGGGTCAGGTCTAATTAAAATAATGTCACCCCAACGCTCAAGTCTTTCTCCGTTAGTAGCATCTATTAATTCATAATCGTTAAAATTTTCAACAGTTCTCATAAATTTTACTTTCTTTAAGGAATTGATAGTTGTTCACAATCACAGTTATTGTTTCCGTGTGAAAAACCTAAATGTTCATATGCAGCAGTCGTAACACAGCGTCCGCGATTTGTACGAGATAAAAAACCGATTTGCATTAAATAAGGTTCATAAACATCTTCAATAGTAATACTGTCTTCACCGACAGCAGCTGCAAGTGTATCAAGTCCGACAGGTCCGCCGTTATAAGTTTTAATAATGGTTTTTAACATTCTGCGGTCAAAATCATCAAGACCTAATTCATCAATTTCAAATCTGGACAAGGCAAGTCGTGCAATTTCTTCGGTAATAATACCTTTATATTCAACCTGAGCTATGTCTCGTACTCGTTTTAACAGTCTATTAGCAATACGTGGTGTGCCTCTAGAACGAGATGCAATCTCTAAAGCACCGTCTCGCTCTATTTTTATATTTAAAATTCCTGCAGAGCGAGTAACAATATCAGCCAATTCATCAGGAGTATACAATTCAAGTCGTAATAACACACCGAAACGGTCTCTTAAAGGTGCAGTAAGCTGACCGGAACGTGTTGTAGCACCAACCAAAGTAAAGTGCGGTAAATCAAGTCGTATTGACCTTGCAGACGGACCTTTTCCAATAATTATATCAAGAGCAAAATCTTCCATTGCCGGATATAAAACCTCTTCAATGCTACGTGACAGTCTGTGAATTTCATCAATAAACAGAACATCGCCTTCGTTAAGATTGGTTAATAATGCTGCTAGGTCACCTTGCTTTTCAATGGCAGGACCTGATGTAACACGCAAATTAACGCCCATTTCATTGGCAATAATACCTGCCAAGGTGGTCTTGCCGAGACCGGGAGGTCCATATAGCAGACAATGGTCTAACGATTCGTTGCGAAGCTTAGCAGCTTTTATATAAATATCTAGATTTTCCTTTACTTTTTCTTGACCTATATACTCAGAAAAAACCTTAGGGCGTAATGATAAATCAATTTCGTTATCAGCAGGTGTGTATTCAGGTGCCACAAATCTGCCTTCATAATCTGTTTCAGCCATTTTTTACCTCCCTAAAATTTTGTCGAAAGCAAACGAAGTGCTTGCTTAATAATATCTTCTGTTGACTTAGATAAGTCACATTTTGAAACAGTTGACGAAGCTTCACTATGACTGTATCCAAACTGAACCAAAGCCGCAATTGCATCTTTAGGAGATGAACCATCAATAATTATATCAGAATTAGATGTCGTATCATCAGTTTGAATTATATCAGCCGATAGCTTGTCCTTTAATTCTAAAACTATTCTTTGTGCAAGTTTTAAACCCACACCACTTGCTCTTGTTAAGGCTTTAGCATCACCTGAAGCTACGTAAAGTGAAAATTGGTCAACGGTAAAATCAGACATAATCGCAATAGCAATTTTTGGTCCTACGCCGTTCACAGATGTAATTAGCTTAAATAACTCAAGTTCTTTTATATCTTTAAAGCCATATAAATCTACAGCATCTTCCTTGACATTCATATAAGTATAAACAAAAGCCTGTGACCCTGTTTTAGGTAAAGCAGCAAGAGTTTTTGTGGAAGCTAAAAACCTAAAGCCAACACCTGCACATTCAATAATAGCACTTATATGGTCAACATTTAAAAGTATACCGTTAAGAGAATATATCAAACTATCACCTTCCTAAATTATTAAGAAAACCTAGTGTTGAACCCGCACTGTGAGCATGACAAATAGCTAATGCCAATGCATCGGCAGTATCGTCAGGCTTTGGTACGGTTTTTAAATTAAGCAGGGTTCGTGACATTTCTTGAATTTGTTTCTTCTCTGCTCTGCCATAGCCTGTTACGGCAATTTTAACCTGTAGCGGAGTATATTCAAAAACATCAATACCGTTACGTTCAGCAGATAAAATTATTACTCCCCTAGCTTGTGCAACATCAATAGCAGTAGTTGTATTGGTGTTAAAAAAAAGCTTTTCAATAGACATCGCATCTATTTTATAGGTCTTAAAAATTTTAGACATTTCATCATAGATTAGATTTAACCTTTTAACAAAAGGGGTTTTGGCAGGTGTGGTTATTGCACCATAAGTGATAGGCGAAAACTTATTTCCTTCGTATTTTATAACACCATAACCAACAATTGCATATCCAGGGTC
>JAZSAC010000135.1:0-4580 GCA_045601645.1 Acutalibacteraceae bacterium
GCTTATAACAAGCTTAAACAGCAGGGAATAGATATATGTTTAATTAAGCTTACACAAATATCTCCTCTACCTGATAGCTTTATAAACGATTTAATGCAATACCGTAATGTTTTATTTTTTGAAGAAGGTATGTTAAATGGTGGAATCGCGCAGAAAACTGGCTTTCTTTTATCAACAATTGGTTTTAATGGTTGCTATAAGGCAAATGCAATCAATGATTTTGTAAAGCAGGCATCGGTTGAGGCACAAAGAAGCATGTGTAAAATTGATACTGATTCTATTGTTAAACAAGTACTTGAGGTAATTAAAATTGAGTGAAAAATTACGACTTGATACAGCTGTCTTTGAACATGGCTTTTGTGATAGTAGAGAAAAGGCAAAAACTCTAATAATGGCCGGTGTTGTATATGTTAACAACCAAAAAGCTGATAAGGCAGGAATGACCTTAAAACCTGATGATATTATTGAGGTACGCAGTAATCCTTTAAAATATGTCAGTCGGGGTGGTCTGAAACTTGAAAAAGCTATTAAAAGCTTTAATCTTTCGTTAAATAATTTTATATGTGCCGATATTGGTGCATCTACCGGCGGCTTTACTGATTGCATGTTGCAAAATGGTGCTGCAAAGGTTTATTCTATTGATGTCGGTTATGGGCAACTAGCTTGGAAGCTACGCAATGATAACCGTGTTGTTAATATGGAACGAACCAATTTTCGCTATGTTACTAATAATGATATTCCTGATAAATTAAATTTTGCATCAGTGGATGTTTCTTTTATTTCACTATCATTGATAGTTCCTGTAATGAATAAGCTTATGGATAATAACGCAACTGCCGTATGCTTAATAAAACCACAATTTGAAGCCGGTAAAGAAAAGGTAGGAAAAAAAGGTGTTGTCCGCGATATAAATGTACATATAGAAACGGTTAATAACACAATACAGACAATGTTATCTAATGGATTTTCTGTTTTAGGCCTTGAATATTCGCCAATTAAAGGCCCTGAAGGGAATATAGAATATTTAATTTATATTTGTAAAGCCGATAAACCCTTTGTTGCTAATACGATTGATGTTAAATCAATTGTTGATGAATCACACAATTCACTTGATAAATAAATGAGGTGTGTATATGGTTTTTTTAATTACTTATAATTCAGAAAAAGAGATAGCTTTTTCTATTGCAACGCAGGTATCTAATATTTTAGAATCATGCGGAGCTGTTGCAAATATTATTGAATTCAGTTATATTTCATGTGACACTTCAAATAAAAATGAGATTTTTAAAGATGTTGATATTGTAATAATAATCGGCGGTGACGGCACAATTATTAAGGTCGCTAAAGAGGCGGCACTTGCTAATATACCTGTATTAGGCGTAAATTTAGGCAGATTAGGCTATTTGGCAAGTGTTTCGAGTAAAGAGTTAGACGTTTTAAAAAGACTTACAAATAATGATTACAGTATTGAATCACGTGCTATGTTAAAAGCTCAAGTTTTTGAAGGTGATAAGCTTGTATTAGAAAGTGAATGTCTAAATGATATTGTTGTATCAAAAAGCGCACTTTCAACAATTATTGATATTAGCTTAAAAATCGATAACGATGTTATCAATTACAGTGCCGATGGGTTCATTGCAGCCACTCCGACAGGCTCAACAGCATATTCAATGTCTGCAGGCGGCCCAATTATTGCTCCAAACTTAGATTGTATGGTTTTAACTCCTGTTTGTCCACACACATTGATGACACGTTCATTGGTAAATGACGGCATAAAACCTATTGAAATGTCTGTTTTTGATAACAAAAATAATAATATATATTTATCATCTGACGGTATTTGTTCATTTGAAATGAAAACAGGAAGCACTATAAAAATCGGATTAAGTGAAACACGTGCTAAATTTATAAAACTTAACGATGTTTCTGTTTATAAGGTTTTTTCGGAAAAATCAAATAACAATTAAGGGTGATTAGAGATGAAAAAAGATAGACAAAATACAATTTTAAAACTTATTGAATCTAAGCCTATTGAGACTCAAGAGGACTTACAACAAGAGCTTTTACAATCAGGTTTTAATGTTACACAAGCCACTGTTTCACGCGACCTTAAGGAATTACCGATTGTTAAAATGTTGGATTCTAACGGAATTTACAGATACGCTGTAAACAATCATAATACAAATGGAAAGAAATTTAAGTATAACGAAATTTTTTCAAATTCAGTTGTTTCGGTCTGCTTTTCAATGAATAATGTTGTCATTAAATGTCATAGCGGTATGGCACAAGGCGCATGTGCCGCGCTTGATATGATGAAATGTGACAACGTTTTAGGTACCTTAGCAGGTGACGATACTATATTTGTTATTACTAAAACCGAAAAAGATGCAGAAATTCTCTGCACAACTATTGAAAATTTAATTTAATCATAATATACATTGATTGGAGTAAATATGTTACTGTCACTAAATATTGAAAATATTGCGGTTATTGAAAAATGTAATATTGAGTTTTGTGATGGCTTTAATGTTCTTACAGGTGAAACCGGTGCCGGCAAATCTATTATAATTGATTCTATAAATGCTGTAACCGGTCAAAGAACATCAAAAGAGCTGGTTCGCACAGGTTGTGATAAAGCAACTGTTTCTGCTGTATTTATCGATTTAAAAAAATCAGCTGTTGATTATTTGTCTGAATTAGGTATTGATGCTACTGATAACAGCGTAATGATATTAAGAACCATAACTGTTGACGGCAGAAATATTTGTAAAATTAACGGAGTTAATGTTAACGTCGGTGTTCTTAAAGAATTTGGCACAAAGCTTGTTAATATTCATGGTCAGCATGATAGTCAAGCACTGCTTAACCCTGACAATCACTATTTGTTTATAGATAACTATGGTAATTATTCTAACCTGTTAAATAACTACAAAAAATCATATAACGAATTAAAAGAAATTAAACGTAAAATTAAGGCTATACAATTAGATGATGATGAAAAACGTCGTAGAACAGAGCTGTTAAAGTATCAGATTAATGAAATCACTGCAGCAAAATTAAAAAGCGGCGAGCTTAATGAACTCTTACTTAAGAGACAACTTATTCGTAATGCTGAAAAAATTCGTTTGTCATTAGAATCCACCTTGCTTTTATTATCAGGTGACGAAAACACAGTTGGAGCAGAAAGTTTGTGCTCTGAAGCACTATCAAATATCAATTCTGTTTCAAAAATCGTTAGTCTAAATGATGATATTATAGAAAGATTTAGCACAGCTGTATCTGAAATATACGAAATTTCATCAGAAATAAGGGATTATAATGATTCAATCAATTTTAATCCTAATGAGTTGGAATTATGCGAACAGCGAATTGAGTTAATAAATTCATTAATTAAAAAGTACGGTGCTGATGAAAATGAAGTCATAAAGTATTGCGAAAATGCTATAAATGAGCTAAATGGTATAGTTTCGACTGAGCAAGAAATTAAATCTTTAGAAAAACTTTGTGATTTAGCTGAAGACCAATTGATAATAGATGCACAAATGCTAACAAATGCCAGAAAGTCTGCATCAAAAAAATTAGCTGATGAGGTTTCTGATATTCTTAAATATTTACAAATGCCTGATGTTGTTTTTAAGGTTGATTTTCAAGAAAAAATATACACTATTGATGGCTGTGATAAAATAGAATTTTTAATTTCAGCAAATAAAGGACAAGAGCCGCGCCCATTATCTAAAATTGCATCAGGTGGCGAGTTATCACGTGTTATGCTTGCTTTAAAAAGTGTTTTAGGTAATAACGATGATGTTGATACCTTGATATTTGATGAAATAGATACAGGTATAAGTGGCTTTGCAGCAGATAAAGTCGGTAGACAAATGCAAAAACTATCTACAAATAGACAAATTTTATGTGTTACACACTTAGCACAGATAGCAGCTGCTGCAGATAACCATTTACTGATTTATAAATCTTCTGACTCTAAAAATACATTTACAAATGTGACTTTACTTACAGGAAATGAACGTATAAATGAAATATCACGGATTATGTCAGGCACTAATATAACTGAAAATCTTTATAATTCTGCGAAAGAACTTATTGATAATCATTTAAAGTAGTGTTATAATGTATCGGTGAGTGATTTTTTTGTTAATTAGGAGGCTATTATGACTGTTTATGAAGAACTTGTTGCGCGTGGTCTTATTGCGCAGGTTACAAATGAAGAAGAAATTAAAAATATGATTAACGCCGGTAAGGCTGTGTTTTATATAGGTTTTGATTGTACTGCTGATAGTCTTACAGCAGGTCATTTTATGGCTCTTTCTTTAATGAAGAGTTTACAAATGGCTGGTAATAAGCCTATTGCTTTAATTGGTGCTGGAACAACAATGATTGGCGACCCATCAGGCAGAACCGATATGAGAAAAATGCTTACAAAAGAAGATATCGACCATAATGCTGCTTGCTTTAAACGCCAAATGGAAAATTTTATTGATTTTTCAGATGGTAAAGCAATTATGCTCAATAATGCTGATTGGCTTCTTGATTTGAATTATATTGAGCTTTTACGTGAGGTT
>JAZSAC010000136.1:0-2223 GCA_045601645.1 Acutalibacteraceae bacterium
CCAGAACCCCGGTCTTTATGACATGAAAGACTTAGTTTTATCATTATAAACATAAAAAAAGCGTCTGAATTTAATTCAGACGCTTTTTTTGTATTTATATATCGGTATCGAAACAAAGTCTGGTCTTAACAAACGGTCTTACAAAATTATCGGCAACGGCTACATGTGCCGGATGCACAGCATAGCCTTTTAACGCTTCTTCACTCTCTAACACAGAATATAACATAACCTCTGCATTTGAACTGCTTATTGCATTATAATTAACTTCTAACTCAATAAGTCCCGGAACAACACCAACCAACGACTCTAGTTCTCGTTTCATTTCAGACTTTATTTTAGATTTTTCAGTAGTAGACAACTCATCTTTTAACTGCCATAAAATAATGTGCTTAACCATACTTATACCACCTTTAAACTTATAAAATGCTAAGTAGAACACCTGCTGCAACTGCAGAACCGATAACACCGGCAACATTAGGACCCATGGCGTGCATCAATAAATAATTATCAGGATTTTCTTCACGGCCGACCTTTTGAACAACACGAGCAGCCATTGGAACAGCAGAAACACCTGCGGCACCAATCAGCGGGTTAATCTTTCCTTTAGTTGTTATGTACATCAATTTTCCAAACAACACACCGCCGGCAGTACCTAAAGCAAAAGCACACATACCCATTATGACAATCTTTAAAGTATTAAAATTCAAGAAAGATGTTCCGGTTGTTGTGGCACCAACAGATAAGCCCAACATAATAACAACAATGTTCATCAACTCATTTTGTCCTGTTTTTGCAAGCCTGTCAACCACACCACATTCTTTAAACAAATTACCAAGCATTAACATACCGACAAGAGAAGCTGCGTCGGGTAATAGAAGTGAAACGCAAACAGCAACAAGAACAGGGAAAATAATTTTTTCGGTTTTTGATACAACTCTAAGCTGTTCCATCTTAACAGCTCTCTCCTTTTTGGTTGTAAGCAACCGCATAATCGGAGGCTGTATAACAGGAACCAACGCCATATAAGAATAGGCAGCAACTGCAATAGGACCCAAAACATGCGGAGCAAGTTTAGATGTGACAAATATTGCAGTAGGACCATCAGCACCGCCAATGATACCGATTGAACCCGCCTCTTGAGGAGTCATGCCAAAAGCTAATGCACCAATAAATGCTGCAAAGATTCCGACTTGAGCAGCAGCACCTAATAAAAAGCTTTTAGGATTTGCAATAAGCGGACCAAAGTCGGTCATAGCACCTACACCTAAAAAAATCAACGGAGGATAGATACCTAACTTAACACCTAAATAAAGAATATCGAGCAAACCACCATGTTGTAAAACCTTACCAACCAGCAGATGAGCTTCGCTGTCACTCCCGATTTCCCAAAATGTTCTGTTAGTAATATCCCACATTTCAGCATGATACATACCGGCATTTGGAAGATTAGACAACAGCATACCAAATGCGATAGGAACCAAAAGCAAAGGTTCAAAACGAAATTTTGGATGTATTGCAAGTACCAAGAGTACACAAGCAACAGCAATCATTATAAGATTTTTATAGCCATCACCAACAAATAGCGCGGCAAATCCCGATTCCCCTAAAATGGTTTTTATAGAATCAAAAATAGCAGACATTTAAAACACCAACTTAATAAAAGGACCTATTGTTATTTAATACACCGGCAGTTGCCCAAATCGGACGACTGTGATTATTAACAGGTTTAATCGAACGAATAACCGGTTGAACGCCAGTTCCTTCATACATCATCATTACAGCTGCTGAAATTGCAGCAATAACATTTTCATCATCAGTATCATTGTTAGAAATAACAACTGATTCAGATGATGATGTATTTGATTTTGATTCAGATGTTTTATTAGCTAAAATATTGTTTTTTGACATTTTATACATTAAAAAACCAACAACACTAAAAGCAACAACCAATAAAACAAGCATAGAAAACACAATTATTAAACCACTAAGTGTAACAGTAATTCCATGAGTCTTAAGATTTTCAAACACTCCTTGATTTTCTGCTGCTAAACAGATAAAGCTTTTCATTTAATTCACAACCTTGTTAATTAATAAAATTTTTATTTTCTAACTTTAAATTATAGCCATTGTACTATATATTTACACAAATTTCAATATATAATTATAAAAAACAGCACCTTTATATAGGTGCTGTAAAATATTTTTAATTATTTAACCTCAATT
>JAZSAC010000137.1:0-2580 GCA_045601645.1 Acutalibacteraceae bacterium
AGTTATGTGATGAATATTTGAAATGTGTAGTTAATGATACTGATAATTTAACAGATAAATTTAAATATTTATTTGAGGTTATTAAAAAATCTGCTTGTTATGTTTGTGTTGCATTGAATGCCGAATTTGAACAAAGTGACTTTAAACCAAAATTCTGTGAATTGAAAATAGGTCAAGATGATGGTATTGATGGAATTTCTGTTACAACAAATAAAGGTGTTACTGCCACTGTTATCGGCAGTGTAGACCGAGTAGATGTAACTAACGACGGAAAGGTAAGGGTTGTTGATTATAAAACCGGCGGTAAAAAGTTTGAGCTTTCAAAAATACTAGATGGTCTTAATGTTCAAATGCTGTTATATCTTTATAACATCATAAAAAAAGGGAAGGAAACGCTCGGCGCTGATATTCCTGCTGGTGTTTTATATTTTCCTGCTAATCGAAATGTTAAAAATGAATCAGCACAAAAATATATAAAGATGAACGGTATTGTGTTAGAAGATATTGAAACTGTAAAGCAAATGGAAAAAGATGGTGAATCTTTAGTAGTTCCTGCAAAGTTTGTCTCTAATGGCACTAAATTTTCTTCTAACTCATCAACAGTTACTATTGAAGAATTTGATATTATATTCAAATATTTAGAATATATTTTAATTAACATTGCTGACCTTATGACATCAGGTGATATTACTGCAAATCCGATTGTAATCGGCAAGAATTTTAAATGTGATTATTGCGATTATCATTCTGTATGTAGAGTCAACCCCGAAGATTGTTTTTCAAAAGAATCAAAAGGTAAAACAACAGAAATATTAGATGAAATGAAAAAAAGATTAGAGGACATTAGTAATGAGCTTTCCAAGTAAAGAACAAGAAAAAGCTATCAATTCAAATGGTACAACATTAGTTGCTGCTGCTGCCGGCTCAGGTAAAACCGCAGTATTAACTGAGCGTGTTTTTAGACTTATAAATAATGAAAACAATAAACCGGCTACTAGTATTGACCGCTTGTTGATTGTTACTTTTACTAATGCTTCAGCACTTGAAATGCGTTCGAGAATTAGTAAAAGAATTGAAGATGAATGTAAAAAAAATCCTAACAATTCTTATCTAAAAAAGCAAAAATTACTTATAAGAAATGCTAAAATATGTACTATCGATTCATTCTGTATCGACCTTGTCAGACGTCATTTTAATATTTTGTCTATTAACCCTGATTTTTCGGTATGTACACAGTCTCAGGCAAATGTGTTAATGCATAGTGTTTTAAATAATATTCTAGAATCTAAATATAAAACACCTGATGATGATTTTAATTATTTATGTGAGTGTTTTTCTGTTGCACAGGGTGATAACGGCTTAGTTGAAACATTACTTAAGATTTATGAAAAAAGTCTTTGTTCTTCAATGCAAAATACATGGCTCGATGCAATTTTAAAAGAATATTTACAAGATGATTTTATTAACTCTTTTAGTGCAAAAGAAATTTTAAAATATGCTCAAACACAAATAAATAATGCCCTTGAAAAAGTAACACTCGCAATAAGAGAGGTACAAGGAACACAGCTTGAAAATAAATTTTTTGAAGGTTTTAGTAATACGTTTGAAATTATTAAAAACTTAAATTCGTTATGTAAAAATAATGATTGGGACAACCTGTATTTAAATTGCTGTGAATTTTCTCGTCCTAGTATGAAAAGCGGCGGAGATAAAAACCTTTCTGTTGAAGACGCTGCTTTAAAAGAAAGAATTATGAAAATCCGTGAAGATATATTTATTGAAATAAATAAAATATCTAAAAAAATGACAGGTACAATCGATAATGTTGTGCTAGGATTAAATCATTCGGTTCCCGCAATTCGCTCATTAGTTTCTATAACCAAGGAATTTGCAGAAAAATATTATAATGAATTAAAAAATAAAAATATGTTTACATTTTCACATGTTGAACAGCTTGCTTTAAAGTTATTATGTGATGAATGTGACGGAAGACTGGTTCCATCTAAAATATCAAAAGAAATTTGCAAAAATTTTGATGAGGTTTTGGTTGATGAATATCAAGATAATAACGATTTACAAGATTCATTATTTTATGCATTGTCGGACGGCGGAAACAAGTTGTTTATGGTTGGTGATGTAAAACAAAGTATATATGGGTTTAGAAATGCTAATCCTGATAATTTTTTAACACATAAAAACAGTTATACTTTATATAATGGCAGTGACTTTCCGTGTAAGGTTTTGCTTAAAGAAAATTTTAGGAGTAGAAGCGGTATTTGTAATTTTGTTAATGCTTTTTGTACTACTGTAATGCAACAAGAGACAGCAGGAATGGATTATGATGATAAAGAGAAGCTGGTTTATAGCGCTAATTTTTCGGAAAACAATTCACCTGATGTTGACGTGTGCTTAGCTGATGCAAAAAACTATGATAATATTAAGCAAGCAGATGCAGTAAATGTTGCAAATTATATAGAAAATGCAATGCAAAACGAAGCGTTTTTTAATTCTAATGATACGCCACGTAAAGCTGAGTATAAGGATTTTGTTATATTATTACGTTCGCCCGGTGTAAATGCA
>JAZSAC010000138.1:0-6099 GCA_045601645.1 Acutalibacteraceae bacterium
ACAGTACTTGTAATTGCAGCAATCCATGCATCTTTTGAAATATCAGTAGATTTTGCAAGAACACCGATAAGTACAATATTAACTGCTTTTATACTTCCTGCCTGTTCAGCAAGTTTTAATGCATCAAGACTGATAACATCAGCATTTTTATTTAATTTATCAATTATATTTTCAGGATAAACAGCCGTTCCTGTAATAACAGGCATTGGACTGATAGCACGATCATTAACAATAATTTTACCGCCTTTTTTTAAATAAGGTAACGCACGCAAAGCTTCAAGACGCTCAAAAGCCAAAATAATATCGGCTTCTCCTAAATCAATAATTGGCGAAAAAACCTTTTTACCATATTTAACATAGGTTACAACACTTCCGCCGCGCTGACTCATACCATGAACCTCTGAAACCTTTACATCAAAGCCTTCGGAGATAATAACATTACCCAGTATTCGACTGGCAAGTAAAGTTCCTTGTCCACCAACACCGACAATCATAATATTTTTACTGTCTGTCATTATTTCTCCTCCTTACTAATTGCACCGAATGCACAAATACCTGTACAAAGTCCGCATCCGTTACATTGTGAATTATCAATAACGGCTTTACCATCAATAAATTGTATAGCAGGACAACCAAGCTTCATACACATCTTACAGCTCTTACATTTTGCAGAATCAACAACACATGTTCCGGTATATTTAACTGTTTTTAATAATGCACACGGACGCTGTGCAATAATGACTGATGGCGCGTTAATATTAACTTCTTCTTTTACAGCAGCTTCAAAACCTTTTAAATCAAACGGGTCCTCAACTCTAACACGTTCTACACCTATAGCTTTACATAAAGCAATCAAATCAACCTGTTTAGTTGCCTCGCCGCGTATAGTTTTACCTGTAGTCGGATTATCTTGATGGCCGGTCATTCCGGTAATTGAATTATCTAAAATAATAACAGTGTTATTACCTTTATTATAGACAATATCAATCAAGCCTGTTATACCTGAATGAATAAATGTTGAATCACCAATTACAGAGACTAACTTCTTATTAAACTCATCACCTCTGGCTTTTGCCATACCGTGTGCTGCACTAACTGATGCACCCATACAAATAGTTGTATCAACACTTTGTAACGGAGCAACTGCACCTAAAGTATAGCAGCCTATATCACCAGAGACTGTAAGTCCTAATTTTTTCAAAACATAAAATGTTGCTCTATGAGGGCAACCGGTACACAGCACAGGAGGACGAGCAGGAATATTTTCAGGAATAACATAATCGGTTTTATTACCTAAAATTGCCTCTTTTATCATATTTTGTGAATATTCACCTAATAATGTAAAATAATCCTTACCTTTTACTTTTAAACCTAGTGAACGTACATATGTTTCAATAAATGGGTCTAACTCTTCGATTACCCAAAGCTCATCAACAGATTCTGCAAATTTATTAATAAGTTTTTCAGGTAATGGATACACCATACCCAGTTTTAGATAATTAACTTTATTACCTAAAGCCTCTTTAGCGTATACATAGGTAGTTCCCGCAGTAATAACACCAATTTTAGAACCGTTATCTTCAATTGTATTAAAGCAACAGTCTTCAGAAAAATCACGAAGTTTTTTTGTGCGTTCTTCAACAACAACATGTCTGCCTTTAGCCATTGCGGGCATCATTACATGTTTTGCTATATTTTTTTCATAGGGTTTTAATTCAACATCACGTCTCTGTTCAATTTCAACAAGGCTTTGAGAATGAGAAACTCTGGTAGACAGCCTAATAAAAAACGGAGTATCGTACTTTTCACTTAAATCAAATGCCGCCTTAACAAATTCTTTACATTCAGATGAATCCGAAGGCTCAAGCATAGGAATTTTTGCAGCCTCTGCATAATGGCGAGAATCTTGTTCATTTTGTGATGAATGCATTCCGGGATCATCAGCAACACAAAAAACAAGACCGCCGTTAGCACCTATGTAGCTAACCGTAAAAACAGGGTCAGCCATAACATTTAATCCAACATGCTTCATGCAAGACATAGCTCTGCCACCTGCAATAGAAGCACCAATTGCCACCTCTGCAGCAACCTTTTCGTTTGGTGCCCATTCAATATAAATATCATCATATTCTACGGCAGACTCAGTAATTTCGGTACTAGGTGTACCGGGATATGAGGATATTACTCTAACACCGGCTTCATATGCACCGCGAGCTATAGCAGCATTACCTAATAAAAGCTTTTTCATAACAAACTCCCTTAAATTTCATTTTCATCAGCAACAAGTCGTCCTGAACCATACATTTTTCTTAAAACCGGTTTTTCAATTTTACCTGTTGGATTTCTCGGTATATCAGCAAAAATTATTTTTTTAGGTCTTTTATATCTGGGTAAGTCCTTACAGAATTCATTTATTTCTGCTTCAGTTAAACTAAAACCTTGCTTAATTTCGATTATAGCTGCTGCAATTTCGCCTAAACGATGGCCAGGTAACCCGATAACTGCAACATCTTTAACACTATTATGCTGACGAATAAAGTTTTCAATTTGAACAGGATAAAGATTTTCTCCACCTGTAATAATAACATCTTTTTTTCGGTCAACAAGCCAAATAAAACCATCCTTGTCTTCTTCAGCCATATCACCTGTAAAAAGCCAACCATCTGCTAAAACCTCATCAGTAGCAGATTTATCCTTATAATAGCATTTCATAACGCCGGGACCTTTAACAGCAAGCTCGCCGACTTCGCCTTTTTTAACAGTATTATGTTTTTCATCAACAATCTTAATTTCCCAACCATAGCCGGCTTTTCCTATTGCACCAACATGGTCAACATTTTCAACTCCTAAATGTACACAGCCCGGTCCTATTGACTCACTTAGTCCGTAATTTGTATCATAATCATGATTAGGAAATACCGAACGCCAACGCTTTATAAGAGAAGGCGGAACCGGTTGAGCACCAATATGCATTAATCTCCAATTTGATAAATCATAATCATTTAGGTCAATTTCTCCCCTATCTATTGCATCAAGAATATCTTGAGCCCAAGGAACTAATAACCAAATAATCGAGCATTTTTCAGCCGATGCAGTACCGATTATTAACTCAGGTGTAACACCTTTAAGCAAAACAGCTTTACCGCCAACCAAAAAACTACCAAACCAATGCATTTTTGCACCTGTATGATACAAAGGCGGAATACAAAGAAAAACATCATCATGTGTTTGGCTGTGATGGTTTTGTTCAACCTTACATGAATGCATTAAGCTCTCGTGGGCATGTAAAATAGCCTTAGGAAAACCTGTAGTACCACTAGAAAAATATATTGCACCATCATCACTGTCTTTTATCGGAACATTAGGGTCAACATCACTATATGTATCAATAATTTGATTATAGCTTTCTGCAAACGCAGGACAGTCATCGCCAACATATAACCACATTTTAATTGCTGAAGCCTTATCTGCAATTTCTTCAACACGGCCGATAAATTCCGGACCGAATACTAAATATTCGGCATCTGCTTTATCAAGACAATATTTTATTTCATCGGAAGCATATCTGTAATTAAGCGGAACAGCAATAGCACCTGAACGTAAAATACCAAAATATATTGGTAACCATTCAATGCAATTCATAAGAAGAATTGCAACCTTTGTTCCTTTTTTAACACCTTTTTCTATTAAAAGATTAGCAAATTTATTAGCTGTATTATCAAATTCACGCCAGGTTATTTCTCTGCGGTAATTACCACCGGTTGACTGAATAAGTGAAAACTCACGCCAAGTAAGTTTTTTATCAGTACCCGGATTTATTTCAACCAAGCTGACCTCATCACTATATTTTTTTGCATTTGTTTTTAAAATTTCAGTAATAGGCATGCAACAACCTCCAAAATTAATATTAAGCACCTACCGCGCAAATGCAGTAGGTGCAATTGTCATATGACATTTTAGCACATTAAATGCATAAAGTCAACAAAATATGGGCTTTTTTATAAGAAAAAATTTTTGACTTTAAAGCAGAAAAGAATTACAGGTTTTCCAAGTCATTTAACCATAGCTTAACCACAGCATCAGAAGGCATTTTCCAATCCCCTCTCGGTGACAGACTAACACTGCCGACTTTCACACCGTCAGGCTGACAATTACGCTTAAACTGCTGAGAAAAGAAGCGTTTATAAAAAGTTTTAAGCCATTTAAGAATAACCGCATCGGTAAATTCATTAGAAAATGCTTTTTTAGCAAGAAAATATATTTTTTTAGGTGAAAAACCATAACGCAGACAGTAATAAATAAAGAAATCATGAAGCGCATACGGTCCTACAATATCCTCAGTTACCTGAGATATTTTTCCTGTTGTATCAGGTGGTAATAATTCAGGACTGATTGGAGTATTTAGTATATCTTCAAGAACATTAGCGCAGTCATTAAAAATATTTTCATCAATAATTGTTTTTATTATTTTACTAATCAATGTTTTAGGTACATCGCAATTAACGCTATACATACTCATATGGTCACCGTTATATGTGCACCACCCTAATGCTAACTCACTTAAATCACCGGTACCAATAACAAAACCGCCGATTTTTCCTGCATAATCCATAATAACTTGAGTTCGTTCTCTCGCTTGACTGTTTTCATAAGTTATATCATGAATATTTATATCGTGACCGATATCCTCAAAATGTTGAATACATGCATCTTTTATGTTGATAGTTTTACATGAAATTCCAAGCTTTTCAATTAACTTTAATGAGTTATTAAATGTTCTGTCAGAAGTGCCGAAGCATGGCATTGTAATTCCATAAACATTTGTTAATGGCCTATTAAGAAGCTGACAGGCTTTAACGGCAACAAGCAGAGCTAAGGTTGAATCAAGACCGCCAGACACACCGATTACAGCTTTGCTATCGGTTATCTCCATACGTCGCATAAGACCTGCAACCTGTAAATTAAAAATTTCTAAGCAACGTTGCTTTAGCTTTTGGCTATCAGTGGGTATAAAAGGAGATTTATTAACAGAAATAAGCTGACCGTCACTATCACAATTTATATTGCTATTATCTATTGTAATTAAACGTGTAGGAAAATTATTAGCATATGTTACGGCAGTATCCTTAAATGAGGTATTTTTCATTCGGTCATATCTTATTTTCCCTAAGTCGATATCTGCAGTTAAAATATAATTTCCATCAACAGATTTATTGTTTTCGGCTTCTACCGTGCCATTTTCAACAATAATACTGTGACCTGAATAAATTAAATCAGACGTGGACTCACCATATCCTGCCGAACAATAAGCATATGCACAAATATCTCTAATTGATTTTTGTAAAATGCAGTCTTTACGTAATTGCCTTTTAGTTGCTAATTCATTACTTGCAGAAAGATTAAATATAATCTCTGCACCACCGAGATTTAAAAATGTACTTGGTTGAATAGCAGTTAACAAATCTTCACAAATTTCAACACCAAACTTAAAATTGTTTAAAACATTAAACACTAAGTTATTACCAACAGGTATTAAATAATCATCATCACTCAAACCAATTTGTGATGATGAAATGTATTCGTCAGAAAAATCAAAAGCAGAATTAAACCAACGTTTTTCGCAAAACTCTGCATAATTAGGTAATAAGGTTTTTGGAACAATACCGCACACCTTATTGTTTGCAATAACAACACCACAATTATATAAACCTTGGTCAAGCTTTAAAGCACAGCCCACTATACTAATTATTTTATTATTAAATGTAACAGAAATAATTTCTTTCAATGCATCTATCGAACTGCTAAGTAAAGTATTTTGAAAGCACAAATCAGCACAAGTATAGCCGGTAACACAGAGTTCAGGCAAAACTACAACGCTTGAACCAGCGTCAGCAGCATTTTTAATTTTTTCGCAAATATATTTTGTGTTTAATTTAACATCGGCAACCGAAACATTAGGAACAGCCGTAGACACGCGTAAAAAATCAAACATTATAACAACTCCTATATATCGTTAACAAAATAATAAACTATGCTTAAGATCATTATAGCACTTTTTATTAAAAAGTAAAGATTTCATAATATCGGGAGGTGTTCGGA
>JAZSAC010000139.1:0-5924 GCA_045601645.1 Acutalibacteraceae bacterium
TAAAAAACTGTCTATATAAAGGTGTAATTGGCAAAATATATAAATTTTGACATTTTTATAAAAATTTTTAAGAAAACTATGGAAAATTTATAAGCTTTATGTTATAGTAATATGAGTATTTTTGGGAGGATTTTATATGCTTAAGGAATTTAATAAAAAAGAGACCAATCGTTATGAATTAGTAATCAAAATTGATGCAGAGGCTTTTACTGATGCAAGGAAAAAGGCTTATACTCAAAATGTAGGTAAAATAAATGTTCCCGGTTTCAGAAAAGGTAAAGCACCAATGACTTTTATTGAGAAATATTATGGTGAATCCGTGTTTTTTGAAGATGCACTTAATATTCTTTATCCTGACGCTGTTCAGTCGGCAATTGATGAATCTAAGTTGGAATTTGTTGATGATAAAATCGACTTTGACCTTGTTTCAATCAGCAAGGAAGAGGGTATTGAATTTAAGGTTGTAATTACCGTAGCACCTGAGGTTGAAATAGAAAATTATAAAGGCTTGAAGGCCGAAAAGGTTAAGGCAGTTGTTACCGATGAGGAAATTGATGCCGAAATAAACCTGGTTGCAGAACGTAATGCAAGAATGATTACAGTAGAAGATCGTGCGGCAGCTAACGGCGATACTACTGTTATCGATTATGACGGATATGTTGATGAAAAGGCATTTGACGGCGGTAAGGGTGAATCTTATTCACTCGTATTGGGCTCCGGCTCATTTATTCCGGGATTTGAGGACCAAATTGTCGGACATAATACAGGCGACGAATTTGATGTAAACGTTACCTTCCCTGAAGAGTATCATGCTAAAGAGTTGGCTGGTAAAGCTGCTGTATTTAAGGTTAAGCTTCATGAAATTAAAATTAAAGAGCTCCCGACTGTTGATGATGAGTTTGCTAAGGATGTAAGCGAATTTGATACTCTTGCTGAATATAAGGCAGACCTTAAGGCAAAGGCTATTGAGAGAAAAGAAAAAAGTGCAGAGGCTGATGTTGAAAATCAATTGGTTGAACAGTTGGTTGACCTTTTGAAAGCCGACATTCCCGAAGCAATGATTGACAATCGTGCAAAACAGAGTGTTGAGGAGTTTGCATATAGACTTCAAGCTCAGGGAATGGATATTAAAACCTATTTGAAGTATATGGGTGGCAATATCGATGATTTTAAAAAGACATTTATTCCTCAAGCAGAGATTCAGGTTAAGATGCGTCTTGCTTTGCAGAAAATTGCTGCTTTGGAAAACGTTGAAATAACAGAAGATATTCTTAACGAAGAGTATGAAAAAATGGCAAAGGATTATAATCTTGAGGTTGAGAAGATTAAGCTTTCCGTGCCGGCAGAAGAGTTAAAGAAAGATTTGGCAGTTCAAAAAGCTATGGATATCGTAAAGGCTGCTGCTGTTGTTAAAGAGGTTGATAAAAAGACCGAAAAGACCGAAAATTCTCCGGCTAAAAAGCCTGCCGCCAAAAAAACTACTACCGCTAAAAAAACTACTACTTCCACTAAAAAAGCTACTACTACTGCTGCTAAAAAGACTACTACAACAAAAAAAGCTGCAGTTGATGGTAAGGAAACAGCGACAGCAAAAGCTCCGGCTAAAAAACCTGCAGCCAAGAAGACTACTACCAAAAAAGCAGAAAAATCTGCAGAATAAGTTTAAGATTTTGTTTATATCTTGTAAAAAAGTTGCATAATATTTTCTGTGGTGTTTCCGCAGTCCATTTGTTATTTAGCGGCAGAACTCACAGAGGTCTGCCGCTAAGTGTTAATATAAAAATATTATGGGCTTGATTTGAGGTTGGGGGAAATATTTTTCAACAAAGAAAAGGAGAATTATTATGAGTTTAGTACCTATGGTTGTAGAACAGACAGGTTCTGGTGAGCGTTCTTATGATATATATTCAAGATTGCTTAACGACCGTATTATTATGCTGTGTGACCAAGTGAACGATACTACTGCGAGCCTTGTTATAGCACAAATGTTATATCTTGAAGGAAAAGACCCCGAGAAGGATATATCTTTCTATATTAACAGTCCCGGTGGAAGCGTTTCAGCCGGTATGGCAATATACGATACTATGAATTATATTAAGTGTGATGTTAGTACCATTTGTATGGGTATGGCTGCATCAATGGGAGCGTTCTTGCTGTCATCAGGTGCTAAGGGTAAACGAATTGCTCTGCCTAACAGTGAAATTATGATTCATCAGCCGTTAGGTGCCACCGAAGGTCAAGCAACGGATATCCTTATTCATGCACGACATATCGAGCAGACACGTGAAAAGTTAAATCGTATTTTAGCTGATAATACCGGTAAGGATATTGAAATTATACAAAGAGACACCGAGCGTGATAATTTTATGTCGGCTAAAGAGGCTATGGAATATGGTCTTATCGATAAGGTAATAGAAAAAAGGTAAATTTGCTGCGAACGGAGAGCATAATGTCAAATAATAATAAAAAAAATGCAGCGGTTTGTTCATTTTGCGGCCGCAGCGAAAGCGAAGTTGACCATCTTATTGCAGGAAACGGTGTGTTTATTTGTGATGAATGTATTGAAGTTTGTCATTCGTTGCTTTTAGAAAGAGAGTATATTCCTGCCGAAATAAATAAGACAGAAAAAACCACAAGTAATCAAGATTTTAAGGTGCCGACACCGGCAGAAATCAAGGCTCATCTTGACGAGTATGTTATAGGCCAAGATGACGCTAAGAAAACCTTAAGTGTAGCTGTATATAATCATTATAAAAGAATATTATGTAAAGAAAAAACCGATGTTGAATTGTCGAAAAGCAATGTTTTAATGCTTGGACCAACAGGTGTCGGAAAAACACTTTTGGCGCAGACATTGGCGAGATTTTTAGATGTTCCGATAGCTATTGCCGATGCAACAACATTAACAGAGGCAGGTTATGTTGGTGAGGATGTCGAAAATATTCTTTTAAGATTGATACAGGCAGCAGATTTTGATATAGAAAAAGCTGAACGCGGAATTATTTATGTTGACGAGATTGATAAAATAGCGCGTAAATCTGAAAACGCATCAATTACGCGTGATGTTAGCGGAGAGGGTGTTCAGCAGGCGTGATTGAAAATTCTTGAGGGTACAGTTTCTAATGTTCCGCCACAGGGTGGCAGAAAACATCCACAGCAAGAGTTTATCCAAATTAATACAGCTAATATTCTCTTTATATGTGCCGGTGCATTTGATGGTATCGAAAAAATAGTCGGTAAGCGCATTGGCAAAAGTTCAATAGGGTTTGGTAATGAGGTTAAATCAAAACAACAAATGGAATCAGAAATAACCGCAAGAAAGGTCATTCATCATGACCTGGTTAAGTTTGGTCTTATACCTGAGCTTGTAGGGCGTTTACCTGTAATAGCAGCTCTGGATTCGATGGACGAGGAAACCTTGTATAGAATAATGGTTGAACCGAAAAATTCAATTATTAAACAATATACTGAACTTTTTAAAATGGACGGTATTGAGCTTGTTTTTGAAGAGGCAACGCTAAAAAAAATAGCAACCTTAACCGTAGAACGAAAAACAGGCGCAAGGGGATTGCGCTCTATTATTGAAGATATTCTGCGCGATATTATGTTTGACTCGCCGTCAGACAAATCCATTTCAAAAATTATAATTACTGAAGAATGTGTCGGTGGCGCATCTTTACCGATTGTTGAAAAATCTAAAGTTGCTTCCAAATCAAAAAAAGATAACGGCATCGATATTCCTGTCGCATAAAACTACAAAAAGCACCATTTGGTTTTTAATACAAAAACGAGTGGTGCTTTTTTTATGTATTGTCTATGGTACAAGGACAAATTGATAATGAAAAGTAAAGAGACTTATTGCTATTTTTAATATACTAAATGATAAAAAATACGTTGCCTTAGTTGTGTATTTCACCAAAATTTTACTGATTTTATGGAAAACGTTTGCATTAATTGTAAAGAAGTATTATAATATTCATGTAATATTTTTGAATTGTGGTGATTATAATGCCTGAGTTCCTAATGAGTGTCGAACGTAAGCGACTCATAAACAATCTTGTTACCAGGTTACCAATTGTCAGAAAGAAAATACATATGTCACAGGAAGAGTTGGGCGCAAAAATCGGCAAGAGTAGACAGAAGGTTTCTGACATAGAACGTGGAACAGCCCCCATGGGTTGGGATACTTATCTGGCAGTTTGTATTGTGCTTGAAATGCATGGTGCATTTAAAATCGAAGAGGAAGCTGACAGATGGTATTTCAGTGATAAAAGAGAATGGTTTTAATTTAGTAAAGGTTAAATTTCTAAACACTGTAAAAGTGGTTTTTATTTTGCGGTGTTTAAATTATTTTAATAATAAATTTTTGGTCAACAGAAATATGAGAATAATTCTCTATTTCTGTTGACTTTTTTATTAATGATGATATAATACCAATATGAGAATAATTCTCGTTTTCAAAAAAGGAGAGGAACATGAAAAAGGAATATAATACCGAACAGAAGTGTGCGATTATAAATTTTTTAAAAGAAAACAGCGACCGTCATTTTACAGTTGAAGAAATTTCAAATACTGTGTGTAAAAACGGTGCTGGTAAAAGCACAGTTTATCGTCACGTTTCAAGACTTTTAGAGGCAGGTGTTATCAGGCGTTTTGAAACACCCGAAAATCGTAAATTTGTATATCAATTTGCAAATACTCATGAGCATTGCGATTCACATTTTCATATGAAGTGTATCAAATGTGGCAGATTATTGCATGTCGAATGTGCAAAGCTTGATGATGTTTGTGAGCATATACGTATTGAACATGATTTTATTATTGGATTCGGAAGGTCTGTACTATATGGTGAGTGTTGTGATTGTGCAGGGTGTTAAAGGTTAATTATGAAAAAGTTTATTAGTTTTATGTTATACATTGTTATGATGGTTATACTTACTTGTTCTTGTGGTAAGGTAGCTATTGATGATTCAAAGTTAAATATAGTTTGTACTGTATTTCCGCAATATGACTTTGTAAAAAACATTGTTGGCGATACTGCCAATGTCACTATGCTTGTACCGTTAGGTATAGAAAGTCATGATTTTAATTTTGAAAACATTACAGCCGTAAATATGAAAAAAGTTGCTAAAGCAGATATGGTTATTTATATTGGGGGAAAATCAGATGGTGAATGGATTGAAAAATTACAGGAAAATATAAATAATGATAAGGCAATATGGCTTTCTATGTCCGACATGGTTGAAAAGCTGGCTGAACAAAATTCTGACAGCATGGTTCATGAGCATGATGAATCGCAAAAATACGAATCAGTATATGATGAGCATGTATGGACATCTCCTTTACGTGCAAAACAAATAGTGCAGGTTTTATGCAATAAGCTTTGTGAGCTTGGTGCAGATAAAAGTGGGTTTTATCAAACAAATACCGAAAAATATTTAAATCAGCTTGAACAACTTAATTTAAAGCTTAAGAGTACTGTTGATAACAGAAAACGAGATATTTTGGTGTTTGCTGATCGTTTTCCGTTTAGGTATTTGTGTGAGGATTACGGTTTAAGGTATGATGCTGCTTTTGAGGGCTGTTCCGCAAATGCAGACCCATCGGTTTTACAAATAACATCATTATGTGATAAAGCGATAGATTTTGGTGTAAAATCTATTTTTTATATGGAAAATTCCAATCCGGTTTATGCTCGTCAAATTGCAGAAAGGGTGGGAGGAAAAGCAGTACTGTTACATTCCTGTCATACACTTTCGGCAGAAGAAATTAACCGAGGAGAAAATTATATTTCTATTATGAATAATAATTTAGAAAAAATAGCGGAGGCGTTGGCATGAGTATTTTGAAGGTAAAAGACTTAACGCTTGCGTATGATGGTATTCCTGTCGTGAAAAACTTGTCATTTAGTATAAATGAAGAGG
>JAZSAC010000140.1:0-2290 GCA_045601645.1 Acutalibacteraceae bacterium
GCTGTTATCATTTCACTTTGAGTGTATTTTTGAAGGTCAATATACTTTGATATAATGGGTATTGTGTTTGTTTTAAACCTCAAACGAAAATTTTCTAATAAAACATATAAATCAGAATTGCTCCACGTCATAGTAACAGCATCTTTATCTGCCCATTCGCTATATAACTTTATAGCCTGTTCAAAGGTTACACCATAAGACAACATTTCATCAGTTGATATATTTGTCAGCCTTTGAAAACGACTTGATAGCTTTTTAGAAAAGGTTGATTTTATTAACACCGAAAATCTGGATATTTCTTTTAAATTTTCATCGAGCTTGACAGCACCGATTTCAATTAGTTCGTTAACACATTTCCCGTTAACCTTACAATAGGAAGTATTCCACTCATTATCAAGTATAATATAATTCATTATGTTTTCTTTATTTTACTTTCATATTTCATTCTGGTTTCTTTATCTAAAATGCGTTTTCTTAATCTAATGCTTGTGGGTGTGATTTCTACCAATTCATCAGATTTAATAAATTCTAATGATTGCTCAAGACTGAGAATTGAGGGCGGTGTAAGTTTTAATGCATCATCAGAACCGGCAGCACGCATATTAGTAGCCGCCTTTTTCTTGCATACATTACAAACAATATCCTCATTTTTAGGGTTTTCGCCTATAATCATACCCTCATAAACAGGAACACCGGCACCAATAAACAACTTGCCTCTTGATTGAGTATTAAACAAGCCATATCCTGTTGACTCACCCGTTTCATGAACGATAATCGAACCTGTTAGGCGGTTTTCAATATCACCTTTGTATTCTTCATACCCATGAAAAATATGGCTCATAATTCCATTACCGTTAGTATCAGTCATAAATTGTGAACGATAACCTATAAGTCCCCTAGCCGGAATCAAAAATTCGAGATGAGTTGTACCTGTTTCTCTTGTTCCCATATTTTGAATTTCAGCATGTCTTGAGCCTAAACGTTCCATTACAGCGCCGACATATTCTTCAGGCACTTCTATCATTAACAATTCTATGGGTTCTAACTTTTTGCCGTTAGCATCATATTTATAAATAACCTCAGGCGGAGATACTTGAAATTCATAACCCTGACGGCGCATAGTTTCAATCAAAATTGAAAGATGTAGTTCACCTCTTCCGCTAACCTTAAAGGTATCTGCCGAATCAGTTTCCTCAACCTTCATGCTGACATTGGTTTGAACCTCTTTAAAAAGCCTGTCTCTTATATTACGGGAAGTAACAAACTTACCCTCTTTACCTGCAAAGGGAGAATTATTAACCATAAAATTCATAGAAATAGTCGGCTCGTCAATTTTAATAAAGGGTAATGGCTCAATACACTCGGGGTCACATACCGTTTCACCAATGTTTAACTCCGCTATACCGGCCACCGACACCAATTCACCTAACGGTGCTTCATCTACCTCTATTCTGTTTAAGCCTTCAAATAAAAACAGCTTCGATATTTTAACATTTGTCGTAGTATTATCCTTATGGCAAAGTACAACATTTTGACCTGTTTTAATACTTCCTCTTTCAACACGTCCAACGCCTATTCTACCAATATAATCATCATAATCGATATTGGAGAAAAGCACCTGTGTAGGACCGTTAGGATCACCCTTAGGCGATTCGATTTCATTTATTATTGCTTCAAACAATGGTTGTAAATCTTTACCCATATTGTCTGCATCAAGTGATGAGTAACCATCACGTCCCGATGCATAGACCACAGGAAACTCTATTTGCTCATCATCAGCACCAAGCTCGATGAATAAATCCAACACCTCATCAATAACCTCTTTTGGTCTTGCCATAGGTCTATCTATTTTATTAACAACAACAATAGCTTTTTTGCCCAATCCCAAAGCTTTTTTTAATACAAACCTTGTCTGAGGCATACAGCCCTCAAATGCATCAACGAGCAATACAACCCCGTCAACCATCATTAAAATACGCTCAACCTCACCGCCAAAATCAGCATGACCGGGAGTATCAACTATATTTATTTTATAATCTTTATAAAAAACACTTGTGTTTTTAGAAAGAATTGTAATACCGCGTTCGCGTTCAAGGTCATTAGAGTCCATAACACGCTCGGCAACCTGTTCGTTTTGACGAAATGTGCCACTTTGCTTTAACATTTGGTCGACCAGCGTTGTTTTGCCATGGTCAACGTGAGCAATAATAGCAACATTTCTTATTTTATCAGCAGAAATCATTTTCTCAACTTCCTTAATATTTTGATTAAATAATTATAACATATTATT
>JAZSAC010000141.1:0-22747 GCA_045601645.1 Acutalibacteraceae bacterium
ACTGCAATTTATACCAGTCCGCATAGAGTATAGTATTATAATCTTTAACTGTTATGGTTTCGTCTTCAATTATGTCTTTACAATCCTCGCTATAAGACCAACCCATAAAACGATATCCCTGACGTTCGGGAGTAGGAAGGGTAATAACATCACCAATTTTTACATATTGTGTCTCGCAAAAGCTTCCGCCGTTAGACTCAAAACCAACAAAATCTCTGTATTTTACATCCGGCTCTGCAATCCTTATGCAAACATCATCTACATAACACGGTGTACTGATATTCTTAATTGCATTGTCTTGATTTTTTATTCCAAGATATTTATATCCGGCATTAATTTTTTCTGCATCGGCAACAAAGGAGTAATTTACTGTTACCCACTCGGTATCTCTAGTAATCTTTTTAGTGGCTGGGTCGAAAGCACTAAATGTGTTTAATTTTCGCTCTTCAACAACAGCCAGGTCTGCCAAACAATCATTAACCGGAACGCTCGTCATATCCATATTTCCGCCGGTAACATAATAAAACCTAAACTGTATTCTATACCCGTCACCGTTTACTCTTTCGTCATATGCACCTGCAGCAACCTTATACCTAAAGCTGACATTATATTTGATTCCGGGTCTCAGTTGCCCTTTTTCTCCAAAGCAAACTGTGACATTTGAACTTCCGTCAATCGAAGGATAATATAAAACCATATTATTTGAATCAGCCGGGTCAGCAACATATTTAACATAATAACCTCTTCGTGATATTGGTACCTCATCCTGCTTTTTATCACTAAAGTTATAATCCTCTTTAAATATATCCCATTTGGCATAAAGTGTTGTGCTTGATTCAGGAAAAGTCTTAAGTGTAGACAGAGTTTTTAACGATTTATCATGCCAACCGCTGAAATGGTAGCCCATTCGCTTGGCAACCGGTAAGTTCAAAGGATCTCCGGCATGGCCTACTAACGACTCCACCTTATCTCCGCCGTTTGTTACGAAATTTACAATAACAGCCTCTGATGTAACCTTCCATTTTGCATAAACCTTAGTAATCATACTATTAGGCATAGTTGTGCCCCTATATGAATTTGTCAGTTCATAATCCGAATACCAGCCTTGGAAAGAATAAAGGTCTCTTTCAGATGAAGGCAACTCAATTTTTTGACCAGGCTGTGCCATAATCGGTTCGCTTCCGCTACCGCCGTTTGCAATAAACTCAATACCACAGGTGTTTGCAGGGTATTCTTTAACAATAACTTCATCAAAGAAAATCGTTGTCATTTCAGCAGCATTAATGGTTTCTTCCTTTGGACATGTAGGTGAAACAACATTAATTGCCAATTTGTTCAATTCAGATGAATTGGCAACATTTGCTTTAAATATAGCGGTTGCCATTATCCAATCCGAAGTTTCTCCCGGTTTATGTACTGCACCGGTCAAGGTTTTGATTTTTACAATCTTTTCACTATGCCCATCAACCATCGCAATGTTTATTACAGTATTTTCGTTATTTTCATTACTTGTAACAATATTATCAATTTTATAAATAACAGAAACAGAATACACGCTTCCGCTATTAAGTGTAAGGTCACCTTTTTCGGAATTATGTACAACAAAGCATGCGTTTTCAATATTTGAGCGCATAGAAACTCTAAGAACATCTCTTTCATCTATTCTTGCGATTTTTCCATATGTACAATTACGCTCGTTCGGTGCCGTTAAATAATTGTTGTTAAAATCACAAACATAACTCAAAATAGCAGAGTCTGTCGGTGATGTTGCAAACACCCCTGTACCAAAGGTTGAAAACACAATCACGCTGATAAGTACTGAACAAAACAACCGAACCGCATATCTTTTTAACATGTTTTTCATAAAAATCTCCTTCTTAGATAATAACTTAGTGATTATACAACATCTTTACTAATTTATTTTTAGTTAGCACTCAAAAGATTGCTACGCATATTATACATATAATTCTTATTAATTGCAAGCGCTTTTTAACTTCTAAAAATATTAAACTGTGATTTTCAAAGCGTGGCAACAACTATTCCTATCAGCACCACAAGGGCACAAATTGTTCTTTTAAATATATCCTTTTCCTTATATACAAACCATCCCGTTATTACCGTCACAATAACGGATGATTGCTTTAACAAGGTCATCACAGTCACTTGACTTTGAGGGTCTTCATTAGCCAAAAACAGCATTCGGTCGGCTAAAACAAAAATAACACTCATTAAAATTATCCAATAATTGCTCTTGATGGTAGAAAGTTTGATAGGAATTCTTGCAAAAATAACATAACCCAAATATAACAAGGTCATATAAAACATAAACCAAAACTGTAGCTGAGAACTGTTTATTTCCCCTAAAGTCAGTATTTTTTTATCGAGAAATCCGGACAAGGCATTCAAAAAACATGACAACAACGCTCCCGCAAGATATTTAGAGCCTACCTTTTCATCGCTTTTGTTCCCGATATTTACCGCAATAACGCCTACCGAAACGCAAACAAAACCAATAATTTTTAAACCTGTCATGGTTTCGCCTAAAAACAATACTGCCAACATTGCCGAAAATATCATTCTCGATGAATCAATAACACCATAAATACTGACAGGCATATTCTTTATAGAATTAAATGCACATATCCATGCAAAAAAACACGCTAATGACTTTGCAACTATTAATACATGGTAACTTGCAGAGAACCCAAATATATTGTGTGAAAAAGGTGTTGTTAAAACAAAAGCAAAAGCTGTGTAAAAAAACAACACCTCAATAACATTGCTTTTTTTTACAGCCGCCTTTTTTATACATTCTCTTAAGCCCTTAGCAAGTCCATAAAACGCCGCTAAGAAAACCCAACTTTCCAAACCTATCCCTCAGTTTCAACTCTAACCTGCAATCTTATTTATTTGCCTACCTCTTTTTCAATAAAATCAAGAATTTCATCAATTTTATCCGACACAAAAACAAGTTCTCTAACCCTTGACTTAATAAATCCGTCATTGATGCCTTTCTCGGTCATGGCAAAAAGGTTATTATAATAGCCGTTCGTATTCAAAACAGCCATTGGTTTTGAATGCCTTCCTAATGATTTTAATGTCAATATTTCAAAATACTCATCATAGGTTCCTACACCACCCGGAGTAATAATAAACGCATCACACAAATCTTCGAGCAATTTTTTTCTTTCACGCATTGTTTCGGTGTAAATTTCTTGGTCGCAATTTTCAAACAATGCACCGTCAACATGCTTACCTTCCTCAGTAAAAAATGAAGGCACTATTCCTGTGATTTTTACACCGCCCTGTGAATAAACACCTCTTGCAACGGCACCCATGAGTCCTCCGCCGCCGCCACCAAAAATAAGAGAATGACCGCGTTTTGCCATTTCAACACCCAATTTTTCGCCATGCTCTATATAGACTTTGTCAATAATGTCACTTGCGGCACCGTAAATACAAATATTCATAAAACTTCTCCTTTAAAACTAAAAATTTTAACTCTATAAACTACTATATATATATCATAGTTTAGTATTACGAAAAAATCAACAAAATTCCAAAATATATTTTTTGCATTTATTAAAAATTTATCTTTCAATCCGACAAATTTTGTGGTATACTTACAATACAGATGTTTTTAAAACACTTTTTGGGAGAGGTTTTTTATGCTTGGATTTTACAACTATACTGTAATTCTTACATATCTGTCGCTTTGCTCAGGTATAACAGGTATTTGGTTCTGCTTAGCAGCAAACCCAAAACCCCACCCCGGCATTGCTATAATATGTCTTTTGTTATCCGGTCTTTGCGATGCATTTGACGGAAGAATCGCAAGAAGAAGAACACAAAGTACTGATTCTGAAAAGCGCTTTGGTATCCAAATTGATTCTCTGTGCGACCTTATCTGTTTTGGTGTTTTGCCGTGTTGTATCGGATATGCAGTTGGAATGCACAGTCCTTTATATATTCCCGTTTTCTGTTGCTTTGTTCTCGCAGCTTTAATTAGATTGGCTTATTTTAATGTCAACGAAGAAGACCGTCAAAAGCAAACAACCGAAAAACGCAAGAATTATCAGGGTTTACCTGTCACCTCATCTTCTCTTATCTTCCCTTTCTTTTTTTTAGCAACCTTTTTTGTTGACAAAAGCTATATGCAATTTATTTTCTTAGTTGTTCTGATTATTACTGCTTTGCTTTTTGTTGTTGAAAGCCTTAAAATCAAAAAGCCTAATCTTAAAGGCATATTTGTTTTAATTTTTATTGGCATAATAGAGTTTTTAATACTTATGCTGATTATCAAGTGATATGAGAAATACTGAAAAATTTGATAAAGCCGGGGCCAACTCGCTCCGGTTTTTGTATAACACCGCCGTCGGAAGATGTTTACTTCTGCTATTAATATGTAAACCTGTGTCGTATATTGCAGGGTTATTTTTAGACTCGCGACTTTCAAAGCCGTTCATAAAAGGCTTTATTAAGAAAAACGCTATTAAAATGAGTGATTACGAAAAACGCGAATTTAATTCCTTCAACGATTTTTTCACCAGAAAGATTGTTGACGATGCACGACCTGTTTCGAAAAACACAAAAGCATTTCTTTCCCCGTGCGATGCACGACTCTCGGCTTACCAAATAACCGACAAAAGTATCTTTACTATAAAAGGTGTCGATTATTCGCTTTGTGACCTTTTGCAAAATAAAACCCTTGCTGATTTATTTTGTGACGGCTATTGCCTTATTTTTCGACTTGCAGTAGATAACTATCACCGTTACGGTTGGTGCGACAGCGGTATTGCTGAAAAAACAATTCATATAAAAGGTAAATACCACACCGTTCAACCGATTGCTGTAAATAAATATCCCGTATATCGGCAAAATGTGCGAGAATATACCCTTTTACAATCGCAAAACTTTGGCGATTTAGTTCAAATAGAGGTCGGCGCACTTATGGTGGGCAGAATTTGCAACCATAACACATGTGGTGGTCCTGTTTTAAGGGGAACGGAAAAAGGCATGTTTGAGTTTGGTGGCTCAACGATTATTGTTTTGTTAAAAAAGGATGCAATACAGCTGGATAACGAACTTTTACAAAATACACTTGATGGATTGGAAACCCATGTCAAATACCGAGAGACTTTGGGTTTTTCTATAAAATAAATTTAGGAAGGGTTGCCCTTCCTTTTCTTATTTATATCCATTATATTGTGGTTTTATAGTGGTACCATAATCTATATATGCCTAAAGCAAATCAAATAAATCTTGACACGACACCTAAAAAGTTATAAAATATTAAAGGATATGATGAGAATGTGTTTTTTCATTAATGGCGATTTGTTTTAATATATTCTAATACATATTTAGGCGAACACGCGGCCTTATAAAACAGCGGTTAATATAAAGGAGGTGCCAATATGTTGTGGTACATCATTGAAGGTGTTGCTGCATTGGTTGTTGCTGTTATAGCTTTTGCTATGGGTTCAGCCTACCGCCGCAAAACCGCAGAATCAACTATCGGCTCTGCAGAAGATGAAGCAAGACGTATTTTAAACGATGCAATAAAAAACGCCGAAGCAAAGAAAAAAGAAGCTATTTTAGAAGCTAAAGATGAAATCATTAAATCAAGAAATGAAACTGAAAAAGAACTTCGTGAACGCAGAGCAGAGGTTCAACGTCAAGAACACAGAATTCAACAAAAAGAAGAAACTCTTGAACGCAAAGTAGAAAATCTTGAAATTAAAGAAACCAAACTTGCCGAAAGGGCAAAATTAGTAGAAGACCGTCTTTTAGAAACCGAACAACTTAAAAAAAGCCAATTCGATATGTTAGAGAAAATCTCGGGCTATACAACCGAACAGGCTAAAAATCAACTGCTCAGTATGCTTGACGGCGAACTTCAACATGAAAAGGCAATGAAAATTGCAGAATATGAACAACAATTTAAAGAAGAGGTTGATAAACACGCTCGCGAACTTATTTCTATGACAATTCAGCGTTGTGCTGCCGACCATTCCTCTGAAACCACTGTTTCGGTTGTGGCTTTGCCAAATGATGAAATGAAGGGACGTATTATCGGGCGTGAGGGTCGCAATATCCGCGCTTTAGAAACTGCAACAGGTGTTGACCTTATTATAGACGATACACCTGAAGCTATAACCGTTTCAAGTTTTGACCCCGTAAGACGCGAAATTGCAAGAGTCACTCTCGAAAAACTTATCGTCGATGGCCGTATTCACCCTGCAAGAATTGAAGAAATGGTCGAAAAAGCTCGTGCTGATGTTGACCACACCATCAAGCAAGAGGGTGAACGTGCTTTACTTGATGCAGGTGTACACAGTATGAACCCTGAGCTTATTAAGCTTCTAGGCAGATTGCATTACAGAACAAGCTATGGCCAAAATGTACTTAACCATTCCCTTGAAGTTTGCCATTTAGCAGGTATTATGGCTGCCGAATTAGGTGAAGACGTTTCACTGGCTAAACGAGCAGGTCTCTTACACGATATCGGTAAAGCTATCGACCACGAGCAAGAGGGCTCTCATATTCAGCTCGGTGTTGATGTGGCCAAAAAATACAAAGAAAACGACGCTGTCGTCCATGCTATCCATGCACATCACGGAGATGTAGAGGCAAAAACTATTATTGCCTGTCTGGTTCAAGCGGCCGATGCTATTTCCGCTGCACGACCCGGTGCTCGTCGTGAAAATATTGAAAGTTATATTAAGCGCCTTGAAAAATTAGAGGAAATCGCCAATTCCTTTAACGGTGTAGAAACCTCGTTCGCTATACAAGCAGGACGTGAAATCAGAATTATGATTAAACCTGATGCCATAAGCGATGACCAGATGACATTAGTTGCACGAGATATAGTTAAACAGATTGAAAATAATCTTGACTATCCGGGTCAGATTAAAGTTAACCTTATTCGTGAAAACCGCGTAGTTGATTATGCAAAATAAATAACAAACTAAAATCCGTAAAAGCAATGCTTTTACGGATTTTTTTATTTTTCCATAGTATTTTCTTCAATAATATACCTGGGACGATGTTTGCTTTCGAGATATATTTTGCCGACATATTTTCCGATAACACCAATTGCAGAAATCTGCAAACCGCCGATTATCCAAACCGACGCCATAAGACTTGTCCAACCGGCTATTGTATTATTTAAAAAGTACTGAACTAAAGAATAGACCAAAATCCCTACACCTAAAATACAAAGCAAAATCCCAAGTCGTGTTATCAGTTCAATAGGACGAATACTCAAAGAGGTTATGCCTTCAAATGCAAAACTAAGCATTTTTTTAAAAGGATATTTGCTTTTTCCCGCCAAACGCCTACCACGTTCATAATATACCGTATCACACTTAAACCCTATAAGCGGAACCATGCCTCTTAAAAACAGGTTCACCTCTTGAAACTGTGCCAACGCCTCTAATGCACGACGACTCATTAAACGATAGTCGGCATGGTCATATACCGTTTCGGCGCCCAACCATCTCATAAACCTATAAAAACCGTGTGCAGTTGCCCTTTTTAAAACCGAATCACTTTTTCGAGAGCAACGTACACCATAAACAATTTCATTGCCGTTTTGATAGCTTTCAAGCATTTTATCTACCGCATTTATGTCATCTTGCAGGTCGGCATCCATAGAAATAACGCAGTCAAAGTCATCTCTAACCGTCATCAAGCCTGCCAAAAGTGCATTTTGATGACCACGGTTACGACTGAGTTTAATACCTTCGATTGCCGCTTTTTCTTTGCTGATATTAACTATCATTTCCCATGTTTTATCTTTAGAACCATCATCTACAAATACAATTTTACTATCAGCAGAAATTTTGCCTGACAGCACTAACTGCTCATACTTTTCACACAAGCGCGTAGCTGTTTCTGCCAAAACCTCCTGCTCATTGTAGCATGGCACAACTATACAAACTTTCACTCAAATTCACCTTTCAAAAGCTTTCTCTTTTAAGTATATTTTCATGTTCCTGATTTGTCAATAGAAGGTTTAACTATGTTTATTGTCTGTTTTTGTTTTCTATATACTGTTTTGGCGATACTCCTATTTTTTTGAAAATTTTACAAAAATATGAACAAGAATTAAAACCGCTCATCTTTTATATTTTTAAAAACACACATATATAATTAAATTCCCTCATATAATTAAACAGCCCTATTAGGAGTTGATTGTATGAGGGAATTATCTGATGAACGAGCGGTAATTTTAGGAGAATACATATTAGATACCGGTGCTACAGTTCGCGCCGCTGCTAAGGTTTTCAAAATCAGCAAATCCACTGTACATAAAGATGTTACTGAACGTTTGCACAAAAGCAATCCTCAATTGTGGGAAAAGGTTCGTGGTGTTTTGGAATGTAACAAAAACGAACGTCACATTCGCGGAGGACTTGCCACAAGACGAAAATACAAAGGTGAATAAAAGCAGTCATTCTGTTTCGTAATGTTTCAGAATGACTGCTTTTTTATTCTGCTATTGTTAAATTTATAACCGAGCCCTCGGCTATTTCAATTGATTTTTTGTAGTTTGGAAACTGTGCAATTACTGTTCCTTTTTCCTTGTCGCTCTTTTCGTAAGTAATCTTTCCGATGTTAAGACCTATTTCTGTCAACTTCTTTTGAGCAATTTCCTGCGTTTTACCAACAACGTTTATATATTTTATTAGTTTTTTTTCATTTCCAAGACTTATATATATCGAAACCTCACCACCGACAGTTGCCGAGCCTGAACCACCGGGAGAGGTTCTAAAGCATATTCCCTGCTCGTATTCCGAATTAGGCACATGTACTTCAACAGCCTTAAAACCGGCTGCTTCAATTGTTTTTATTGCTAATTCAGCAGTTTGACCGACAACATTAGGCACTCCTGATTTTGGCAGACCGAGACTTACCTTGACTTTAATCTTTGTGCCCTTTTTTATTTTTGTGCCCACTGCAACACTCTGTGATAAAATTTTTCCTCCATCATCATTTTCACTGCTAACGTACTCTGCCTCAAGCTTAAACATATCGTACTGCTCTGCTTTTGAAACAATCGAATAATCCTTACCTACAAAATCAGGACAATCCAAAAGACTTTCACCAATACAGCTTGAAAATGTCATAGCAATCAGAAAAGTAAAAACAATACAGACCGCTTTCTTCATGTTATACTCCCTTTGATATATCCGCTGTTGCCGATGCATTCAGCTCACAGCCTGCTACATTCCCCGAATTATATTCATATATTGCTTGAGCGCCAACCATTGCAGCGTTATCACCACAATATTCTTTTTCAGGATAATACAGTTCATAATTTCGTTTCTTACATTCCGTTTCCATTCGCTGCCTTAGCTCAGAATTTGCCGACACCCCACCAGCTATTACAATTTTTTTCATTCCTATCATTTCAGCGGCATTTATCGTATTAGCAATAAGTATATCGCAAACTCTTTTTCTTACCGTTGCCGACAAAACGGGTACATCTATTTCTATTCCTTTTTGCTCTGCATTATGTGTAAGGTTGATTACTGCTGTTTTTAAACCAGAAAAACTAAAATCAAGGGGACTGTTTTCGACCTTTGGCCAAGGCATAGGGTATTTTTCAAAATCAGCCTTGGTAGCAATTTTGTCAAGAATTACACCTCCGGGATAATCAAGTCCCATAGAACGTGCCGCCTTATCGAAACACTCACCGGCCGCGTCATCACGCGTTTTACCTATAACCTCAAAGCTTGTATAATCACGAACAACCACAATAAGACTGTTACCGCCTGACACCAACAAGCATAAAAACGGGGGCTCAAGATTTTTATGAGAAATATAGTTGGCTGCAATGTGGCTTCGAAGATGATGCACCGGAATAAGCGGAACACCTAATGATAACGCTAAACCTTTAGCAAAATTCACACCTACCAATAAAGCTCCTATAAGCCCTGGCGTATGTGTTACGGCAATAGCATTGATATCTTTAAGGGTTATTCCCGCCTTATCAATTGCTTCGTTGGTTACCGCCGAAATAGCCTCTGCATGTCGACGAGAAGCTATTTCCGGTACTACTCCCCCATAAATACGATGCTCTTCAACCTGCGTTGCTACTATATTTGAAAGTATTGTTCTACCCTCAACTACTGCAGCTGAGGTTTCATCACACGATGATTCAATAGCAAGTATTTTCATTCGTTTACCTCTTAAAATCAAAAATCTATTGTCATTATCAATGCGTCCTCTTTTGGAGCATTATAAAAATCTTTGCGGATTCCTCTATTTGTAAAGCCAAACTTATCATATAAAGAAATTGCCGCTATGTTTGAAGCCCTAACCTCTAAAGATAAAAATTGTAAATCTGCTGTTTTTGCAAAATCCAATAAAGCTTTTACAATCTCGGTAGCAACCCCGCGTCTGCGGAACTCAGGCAAAACAGCTATATTGGTAATATACCCTTCATCAGCCGCTATCGTCATTCCACCGTGGCCTATAAGCTTGCCGTTAATAAATGCGCCGAAATAATGACCGTTTAAAGACATTGTTTGTTTTATACCTTCAGCCGTCCAAACCTCTTTGCCTAAAGCTTGAACCTCGATTTCTGCTAAATTTGATGCATCAGAATCGGTAACTTTTTTCACTTTTATACCCTTAGACATAAGATTATCCAACGCACCCTCAATTTTTACGGCACATTCTCTGTAAATCTCTAAATCACCGCCAAATGGGTCGGGTATATCTAAAACAAAAACCTTTTCTTTTTCTACACCGATATTTGTTAAAGCCGCCTTGTGAGACTCGGTCATACAAATAAAATAATCCGCTGTATCAACATCATATACACTAAGCGGCATGGAACGATGCTGCATTATATCAACACCAAACTCCGCCATAACATTTATTGCATTTTCAGTAGCAGGCATTCCCGCTGACGTAGCCAGGCCTCGACTTTTAACCTCAACCTTTACAAGCTGTTCTTTGCTCAATCGTTTTTTAAATAAAGCTTCAGCCATGGGGCTGCGACAGGTGTTACCTGTACATAGAAAAATCACCTTTGTGCTTTCTTTCATAATTATCACCGTTAATTTTTAGAGTCAAACCAGGTTCTTCCCGAGTTAACATCAACAATCATTTCAACCTTAAGTTGAACAGCATTTTTCATTTCTTCTTTTAAAATTCTACTTGCAAGTTCTGCCTTTTCTTCAGGTGCCTCAACAATCAGCTCGTCATGCACCTGCATGATGAGTTTTGCTTCGGGTAATTCGTCTTTTAAACGCTCACTTACCTTTATCATAGCAATTTTTATAATATCTGCCGCTGTTCCCTGTATTGGCATATTTCTGGCCACACGCTCTCCAAAAGCACGCATCATTCCATTCGAGCTTTTTATTTCAGGTAACAGCCTACGCCTCCCGAAAATAGTAGAAACAAAGCCATCTTCCTTAGCCTTTTCAACAACACGATGCATATAGGCATCGACCTGCGGATAGGTTGCAAGATAACCCTTTATATAATTTGAAGCCTCTTTATTTGAAACCCCTATATCCTTTGCCAACGAATAGGCACCGATACCATAAACAATTCCGAAATTTACCGCCTTTGCCCTTGAGCGCATTAAAGGTGTTACCATATTAAGCGGCATATCAAAAACCTGACTTGCTGTTAAAGTATGAATATCGGTACCGTTTGCGAAAGCGTTAATCATATTATCATCTTCCGAAATATGTGCCAAAACCCTTAACTCAATTTGAGAATAGTCAGCATCGCACAAAACATATCCGTCTTTGGCTTTAAAAAACTTTCTTATTTCCCTGCCTTCTGTACGACGAACAGGAATATTTTGTAAATTTGGCTCCGACGAGCTTATTCTGCCTGTTCTTGTTTCGGTTTGATTTAGAGTAGAATGTATTCTGCCGTCCTCACAAACTACCGCAGTCAATCCGTCACAATAGGTTGATTTCAACTTAGCCAATGTGCGATACTCCAACAAAAGCTCAACAACAGGATGCAAACTGCGTAATTCCTCAAGCACTTCGGCATTGGTGGAATATCCGCTTTTAGTTTTTTTGCGACATGGAAGCTGTAATTTTTCAAACAAAGCTACACCTAACTGCTTAGGTGAATTCAAATTAAACTCATATCCAACTTCAGAATATATTTCCTCTTCAATCTTTGAAATGCGTTCACCTAGAACTTCGCCATAGGCTTTTATGGCAACGGTATCTACTAAAAAACCCTCATGCTCCATCTGAGCCAACACACGTGCGAGAGGTATTTCTATTTCGGTCAACAGCCTGTATTGACCGTTTTCGTTTAAAGCCTTAATTAAAGCCTTATTTATTTCCGAACATAAAGCTGTCAATGCTTCTAAGGAGCCGTCATTTGCTAAAGGCTCAGGAACACAATGCTCTTCTGAAAGTCGTGATAGGCTGTATTCAGAAGACGACGGATTGCAAAGATATCCCGCAAGGCAGGTGTCAAACGAAACTCCGTTCAAACTGATATTTTGGGTAATGCAAATCTTGTGCAATTGTTTAGAATTATATATTTCCTTCTGTATTGCCTTATCTTGCAAAAGACTGTAACAATCCGAAAACGGTCCCGATGAAACACAATTGTCAACCGCAATTCCCATATTTGCAGTGTCGGCATCAAAATATAGAGTGCATTGACCCTTCTCTTCAGCGACTTTGATAATCTGTTTAAAATCCACTGCCTTGTATTCGGCTTTTGGAGAATTTTCTGTCGATGCTTGTACTGCCGAAAGTCCTAAATTTTCAAGCATTGTGAAAAATTCCAGTTCGCTTAAAAGCTGTGCTAATTGTATATCATTTCTCTGACCGATTTTATATGAATTTATATCATTATCGATGGGAACTTCACAGCAAATGGTTCCCAAAAATCTACTTAAATAAGCCATCTCCTTACCGGCTATAAGCTTTGCCTTTAATGTCTCTCTAATATCAAGCTCATCAATATGTTCATAAATATAGTCGACACTTTTATAATTTTTTATCAATTCATCAGCAGTTTTTTCCCCAACTCCCGCAACACCAGGAATATGGTCGGAAGCGTCTCCTTGCAAAGCCTTAATCTCAATCATCTGCAAAGGTGTAACGCCATACTTTTCCATAATTGTTTCGGGATTATACATGGTGATTTCGGGTTTTCCAGCCTTGGTTGCAGATAACAACACCTTTGTTTTGTCAGACACCAGTTGAAACGAGTCCCTATCACCCGTAGCAATAACGCAAGTGTTTCCGCTTTGCTCACAAATTTTGGCAATAGTTCCTAAAATATCATCTGCTTCATAGCCCTCTTTTTCAAGACAAACATATCCAAAAAAAGTTAAAAGCTTCTTTAATAACGGCATCTGTACTCTTAGCTCATCGGGCATACCTTTTCTTCCTGCCTTATATTCGGCATATTTCTTATGTCTAAAGGTCGGCGCATGCAAATCAAAGGCTATAACTATTCCATCAGGCTGTTCCATTTCTTTAAGCTTACCTAATATGTTCATAAAGCCATATATTCCGTTAGTATATAAACCGTTTTTGGTGGTCAATAGTTTTATTCCGTAAAAGGCACGGTTTATAATGCTGTTACCATCAATAGCAAGAATTTTCATTATGCCCTCCGTTTAAAAAATTACTTATTTATATATTTTACCATTTTATAAAGTAAAACTCAAATAAAAGTTGCAATTATTTGAAAATTGATGTAAATTATTCTTGTAAAAGCAAAATCATATTTAGGGTGTAGTTTATGAAAATCGGTCAATTGAATATATCGGGTTATGTGGCTTTAGCTCCTATGGCAGGTGTTGCTGACCGAGCCATGCGTGAAATTTGCCTTGAGCATGGTGCGGCCTATGCAATAGGCGAATTAGCAAGTGCTAAAGGTATAAGTCTTAATGATAAAAAATCAAAAGCTTATCTTGAAGTAAGTGAAACCGAACATCCTTACGGTTCACAGCTTTTCGGCTGTGAACCCAATATTATGAAACAAGCGGCAATTCTTGCCGAAACATATAAGCCTGATTTTATAGATATAAACATGGGCTGTCCTGCGCCAAAGGTTGCAATATCGTCAGGCGGCGGAAGTGCTTTAATGAAAAACCCTAAATTAGCCGCTGAAATTGTAAAAACAGTCGCAAAGGCTGTGACGGTACCTGTCACTGTTAAGATAAGAGCAGGGTGGGATGAACACTCAAAAAACGCCGTAGAACTCGCAAAAATGGTCGAGCAGGCAGGCGCTGCGGCTATTACTGTTCATGGCAGAACAAGAATGCAAATGTATGCACCGCCGGTAGATATAGATATAATACGCAATGTTAAAAACGCTGTTTCTATACCCGTTATCGCCAACGGCGATATTGATTCTGCTCAAAAAGCAGCCGAAATGTATGAACAAACCGGTTGCGATTTTATAATGGTTGGCAGAGCTGCAATGGGCAATCCTTGGATTTTTTCTCAAATAAACGCCTACCTAACCGATGGTACCATTATACCTCCCTTGCCCCTTTCAGCACGAATGATGACAATGTATAAGCATATCTTAAAGATGTGTGAGTACAAAGGTGAAAAAACAGCCTTTTTAGAAGCACGAAAACATGTGGCATGGTACATGAAGGGAATAAAGGGTGCTCCTCTTTTGCGACGTGAGGCAGGTTGCATTTCAAATTTGAACGACGTAACCGAAATTATAAAAAAAGCTATTGATTTAAATAAAGAATAATAGCTGCTCACAAAAAAAATAACGCCTTTAATTTAACTTCTTCCGTTCGAGAAAACTCGAACGGTTTTTCTTTTATATTTAACATTTGAACACCTTATTTTGCAAAATATTACATTACCGTTTGACAAAATTTCTCTAACTGTTGGTTGTATAATATAAAATGTAACAATGTAAAGTAGGACGGGTTTAAAAAATGAAGGAACTTATTAAAGATTCAAGATTTTTAAAATTGGCTGAAATTACCGAACGCCTAAAAGGTTTGGGTTGGCAACTTATGTTTTCTGTCATAAGCTTTTTTATGGCTCGAACAAGCCTTTTTGCAGGCATGTCTCCATTAGGCGCTGCCATTACAGCAGGTGTTCCTATGAGATATATACTTTTTGCGGGTGCAGGCTCACTGCTAGGATACATAATGCCATCTTCCGACCTCGCTGCATTTCGATACACAGCCGCTATTCTTGCCATAACAGTCATTCGTTTTATTATATCGGGTATTAAAGGTCCGGCGCTTAATTCTATTTGGTCGGCTGTTACTGCTCTTGCTGTTGTATCGGCAATAGGTCTTGCCACCGCAAGTATTGACAGCTCATATTCTGTAATTATAGCAATCTGTGAAGGTCTGTTAGCCGGTGGCTGTGCCTATTTTATACGTCGAGCCTTCGATGCTGTCAAACACTATTCTCAAGGTTTAAGTACAGAACAAACGGCTTCATTGCTGATAGCCGTAAATCTTGCACTTACAGCACTTTATCCTGTTTCTTTAGACGGCGTGTCATTAGGCCGTATCGCCGCATACCTTCTTGTTTTACTTAGTGCGCGATATGGCAGAATAGGTGTTTCAGCGGTTTGTGGGATTTCCTCTGCTGCGGCTTTTATCATTTTTGGCAGTGAACCTTCAATCTGTATTGTTATTTGTTTCTCTGCCTTATTTACAGGAATATTTGCAAGTTTTGGTAAAATTATCACAGCATTGTCACCTTTAACTATATGTGCTATTTGGACATTATTATCTAACGCCTCTGTACAATCGGTAGCATCGGTTGCCGAGACAGCAGCAGCAGGAGTAATTTTTTTAATTATTCCAAAAACAGCATGTGCTAAATTTTCGCTAACCTTAGCACCGCCTGTTTCAACACCTGACACTAAAGGCTTACGTCGAACCCTTACAATGCGATTAGGCTTTGCTTCAGCAGCACTTAAGGGCGTTTCAGAAACGGTTGAAGATGTGTCAAGATGTCTTGCTATCGGCAAAAAGCCAAGTTTTATAAATGTTCTTCATGAGGTAGAAAACGATGCTTGCAAAGGCTGTTCTTTTATGCTTTACTGTTGGGAAAAGAACCGAAAAACCACTGTTGATGCAGCCTTAGCTATGAGTGATGCTTTACGCAAATGTCAACCGTTAGGCCTTGCCGCAGTGCCTGACGGTTTTACCGAAAAGTGTTTAAGATTAGAACGTTTTGAAGACTCACTATCACGACATTACTCTGATTTTTTAAGCAATGTTTCGGCAGAAAAAAGAGTTTGTGAAATGCGTGGCGTTGTATCAGAACAAATGAACGGCGTTGCCGATATGTTAAGTGAATTATCTGAAGAATTCAGAACAGCGCAAAACTATGATGTTGCCATGGCGGGCAGAATTTCTGCAGCGTTAAAGGATTTAGACCTTAATTCTGCTGAATGCAGCTGTGTGATTGACAAATTCGGTAGAATGACGGTAGAAATTAAGCTTTCATCAATACCAGAGGTTCCAATTAACCGAGCAAAAATTCTTTCTAAGTTAGAACAAATATGTGAACGAGAATTTGAGCCACCTGAGGTTAACCGAATAAATCGCGGCTGTTATATAACCGCAACCGAAAAGGCCGTTTTTTCAGTCGACTGTGGTTATACACAATTTAACCAAGGTAAAAATCGTCTTTGCGGTGATACCTGTCGACACTTCCATGACGGCAGGGGGCGTTTGATTGCTATAGTAAGTGACGGAATGGGTAGCGGTGGCAGAGCCGCTGTTGATTCTGCCATGACAGCCGGCCTTGCCGAACGTCTTATAAAGGCAGGCTTCGGTTTTGATTGTACTCTAAAGCTTGTAAATTCAGCAATGCTCTTTAAATCGGCCGATGAATCCTTAGCAACACTTGATATATCCTGCATTGACCTTTTCAACGGTAAAACCGAGCTATATAAAGCAGGTGCAGCCCCTACACTAGTGCGCCGAAACGGACGAACCGGAAAAGCAGAATGCAAATCTTTACCGGCAGGAATACTAAATGAGGTTGGATTTGACAAAGCCGTAATTTCCCTGAAAGACAACGACATTATTATAATGATGTCAGACGGCGTTTGTACCGATGGTACCGATTGGATATGTGCCGAAATTGAAAGCTTTAAGGATGGCAGTGCGAAACAGCTCTCTGAACGGTTGGCAACCTCAGCACGTAGACGCAGACATGACGGTCACGATGACGATATAACGGTTTTTGCGGCAATTATAGAGAAAGCAATATAATAGAAAAAATAATAAAAAAGATATGAGGAAAGCCCTACTCTAACATATAGTGTTAGAAAACTCCTCATATCTTTTTAACTTTTTATTTTTTCTTCTGCTGTTTTAACCAAATTTTCATAACAAGCTTGTGCGGTAAAAGTTTGGTTAATAGCACCTGACAACGAATAGAAAAGCCGCAAACCGACACATCCTTGCCCTTTTTCATATCGCTTAAAGCCCTTTTTACTACTTGTTCTGAAGTAAATATTTTGTTGTAATAGGTTATTACGCTCTCGTCGGTAACGGCACGGTCAAAAAACTCAGTCTTAACCCAGCCAGGACAAACAGCCATCATTTTAATGTTTTCATGCCGCAACTCCTGCCTTAATGCCCGTGTAAAGCTTAAAACAAACGCCTTTGTTGCAGCATAAACAGTTATATACGGAACAGGCTGAAAGGATGAAAGTGAATCAATTTGATATACCTGTGCACCGTGTATTAAATAAGGCAAGGCAACATACGTTATTGCCACTAAAGCCTTGCTGTTAAGGTCGACCATTCCCATTTGTTCCTCAAGCGAAATATCCGAAAATGCGCCGAATTTACCGTAACCACTTGCATTAACCAACACCTTAATTTGAGGCTTTTCTTTTTCTAAAAGCTCTTTAAATCGGTCAATTGAAGACATATCACTAAGGTCTAGCGACAAACAACGTGCAGGTACATTTAATTGTTCGGCTAAAGCTTTAAGCCTCTCCTTCCTTCTTGCTATAAGCCATACCTCATCAAATAATTCTTTTTCAGTAATCTGCTTTACAAACTCTCTTCCCATTCCGCTGGAAGCACCTGTAAATACAGCAATTTTCATAATTTCACCTTCTGTTCTTATCGAGATAAATAAGCAAAACCGTTATATCGGCAGGACTAACGCCCGAAATTCTTGAAGCCTGCCCGAAATTCTGCGGCACAACCTTTTTAAGCTTTTCAATTGCTTCAAGTCTCAAGCCTTTTATTTCATCATAGTTAATATCCTCAGGAATTTTTCGGTTTTCAAGACGTTCCATCTCTTTTACCTGTGCCGCCTGACGCTCTATATACCCTGAATATTTAATTTCTGTCTCAACCCTTTCGGCAATTTCAAAGGGCAGTTGTTTGCGCTCTTTATCGAATGGCGCTAAACTTTCATAATCCATTTCCGGTCGGCGTATTAGGTCGGCAATTTTAATACCGCTTTTCATAGGCACTGTACCCTTTTCGGTCAGCAATTTATTCAGCTCCTCCGACGGACCTAAATAACTATTTTCAAGCCGCTGTACCTCTTCCTGCTTTAATGTTTTTCTCTCTAAATAAGCATTATAATTTTCATCGCTTAATAAACCTATATTATGACCTAACTCGCTTAATCTTTCATCAGCATTATCCTGTCTTAATAATAATCGATATTCCGAACGTGAGGTCATCATGCGATATGGGTCGGAACAACCCTTTGTACAAAGGTCGTCTATCAATGTACCAATGTACGAATTCGACCTTGACAATATAATCGGTTCTTCGCCTTTAATGCTTAACGCCGCATTTATACCTGCTATCAAGCCCTGTGCCGCTGCTTCCTCATAACCCGAAGAACCGTTAAACTGACCTGCTCCGTAAAGACCTTCTTGTGTCTTGATTTCCAATGTCGGCTTTAATGCCAACGGGTCAATACACGAATACTCTATCGCATAAGCATTACGCATAACCTGTACGTTTTCAAGTCCCTTAATGGTTTTATAAAACTCTATTTGCACCTCTTCCGGTAATGAAGATGACATTCCCTGCAAATACATTTCTTCTGTATCAGCCCCACAAGGCTCAATAAATAATTGATGCCGTTTTTTGTCGGCAAAACGAACAATTTTATCTTCAAGACTCGGACAATATCTAGGCCCGACACCTTCAATAACTCCTGAAAAAAGAGGTGAACGATGTAGATTTTTTAATATTACCTCTTTTGTTTTATCGTTGGTATAAGAAATATAACAAACCGCATCATTTTTTATGTCAGCCGCATCGGTTGAATAACTAAACGGCGTTACCTTTTCGTCACCCTTTTGTACCTCTAACTCCGTAAAATCTATACTCGAACGCAAAACTCTTGCGGGAGTACCTGTTTTAAATCTACGCAACGGTAAATTAAGCTTTAAAAGGGATTTTTCAAGTGCGTTCGCCGGAAACATTCCATCGGGACCGCTTTCATAATTAACCTCACCTACAAAAATTTTACCCTTAAGATAGGTGCCTGTTGCAATGATAACCGTTTTTGCAACATACTCTGAATTAAGCTTAGTTACACAATGCCAACCGTCGTGTTCCTTTGTAATTTCTGTAATTTCTGCCTGTCTTAAATGAAGATTTTCAGTTGTTTCCAACGCTTTCTTCATATAGGCACCGTATCCTCGTCGGTCTATCTGTGCCCTTAAGCTATGCACGGCAGGACCTTTTCCTCGATTTAGCATTCGATTTTGTATGGTTGTTTTATCTGCCGCCTTACCCATTTCTCCACCTAACGCATCTATTTCTCGCACAAGGTGACCTTTTGCCGTTCCACCTATAGATGGGTTACAAGGTAGGTTGCCTATCGAATCCATATTTATTGTAAAAATTGCGGTTTTACATCCCATTCTGGCAGGAGCCAATGCGGCTTCAATACCGGCATGACCCGCACCTATAACCAAAACGTCATAATTTCCTGCAAAATAATTCATTTACTTCCCCTTATTTTCCTACACAAAAATGCTCAAAAACCTTATTTGCAACCTCAACCGTAACACGCTCACCCGTCATCTCCATTAAAGCAGCTAAAGCGTCGTCTAAACATACCCCCACTGCATCAACCGTAATGCCTAAAGCTAAGGCATTTTTAGCCTCGTTAACACAAAAATATGCTCTGCCACAGCAATCCCTCTGACGCTCGTTTAGATAAACCTCATTATCTCCGCTTAAGTGTTCGGTTTTTGTGACCTCTTTTACAGCCTCAATAAGTCGGTCAACTCCCTCGCTGTTCTTTGCTGACATTTTGACATATTTCAACCCGTTTTGCTCAGCAAAGCTACAATCAGCGTCGGCAATATCACTTTTATTATAAACCACTATCGATAAATGTCCCTTTAACATCTTTAAAAGCTCATTAGTCTCGACCAAGTTGTCGTCTGCTCCGTCTACAACCGCAATTATCAAATCGGCACTGTTTATAAGCTCTTTAGTTTTTGAAACACCTATTTTTTCAATCAAATCATCGGTCTCACGTAAGCCTGCAGTATCGAACAATTTCAAAGAAATTCCACCCATAGAAACAGTTTCTTCAACAAAATCTCTCGTTGTTCCCGCAATATTTGTTACGATTGAACGCTCATATCCCGAAATTAGATTCATCAGTGTAGACTTGCCCGCATTCGGAGGTCCTACAATAACGGTTTTTATTCCGTTCTTAACCATTTTACCAATATCATAATTTTCCAGTAAATTGTTCAACTGCAGCTCAATTTCCGCTAATATTTGCGGCAGCATATCTATGCCGCTGAATTCAGGCTCCTCATCGGGATAATCCGAAAAAGCAGCAACTCTTGCAGCAGCAAGCGTAAGCTTGTCCTTAATTTCAGAGCATTTTTTAGTTAAAGCGCCATCTTTTATTGCAAGAGAAGCCCTCAACGCCTGCTCACCGTCAGCAGATATTATATCCATAACCGATTCCGCCTGTGACAAATCAAGCTTACCATTTTCAAATGCCCGTCTTGTAAACTCACCCTTTTCAGCCATAACAGCACCCGAATTCAGCACTGCCCGTAAAACACTTTTTAAAACAAATGTGCCGCCATGAACCGAGAGCTCAACGACATCCTCACCTGTATAGCTTTTAGGTGCTTTAAAAACCAATGCAACCGCTTCGTCGATTTTCTTTTCTTCATAAAAAACATCTCCGAAAAGAGCCTGATATCCACCGATTTCAGATAGTTTTTTGCCAGAAGCAGCTTTAAAAACCTTGTCTGACACTGCTATTGCATCCTTACCCGAAATTCTGACAACACCTATTGAGCCTTCACCTAAAGGAGTTGCAATTGCCGCAATTGTAGTTTCCATTTTACACCTCTTTTATATTAGCTACCATAATATTCTTGATATCCTCTGCTTTTGGTCATATTCAGCTAAAATAGTAGCCGCTTCAGACCTTCTCATAACCACACGGCTGTCTCGAACAATAAAAAGTAACGGGTCACCAAACGGTGCTTTGTGCAAAAGCACAATACATGTTCCGGGCGTACAGCCTATTTCATATAATCGCTTTTTAAGTACACCTTTGCCCTCAACCTTTCGAACAATCGCAAAACGTCCTCTGTCCAGTCTATCAGCCTTAAGCATATAAATCTCCTAACATAATATTATATACTTATCATAATTTCAAGTCAATCTTTAATTGACATTTGCCTCTTTATATACCTTTATCTTTTTAATACCGACCCTTTATAATACCACGCTAAAATCTCATCATATTTACTGCCCTGCAACGCCATAAATTGTGCACCGTTTTGACTCATTCCTACTCCGTGACCATATCCCCTAACAGAAAAAACAAATTCATCTCCAGTATATTCAACATCAAAATTTGTACTGCGAAGCCCCAATTCAGAGCGAAGGTCGGTTCCTTTTATTTCTGTTCCGCATATATTTATGCTTAAAATATATCCCGATTCAGAACGCTTTATTTCTCCTATCCATTTTGTTTCATCTGCCGATAAGGTTACACCTAATTTTAGAGCAGCTGCTGTAAACTCATCTTTTGATACTGTGGTTTCTTTTAGATAACCCGAGCTTAACACATCACCCACACTCTCAACCGCTTTTAAGCAAGGGTATTCCTTCCCCCAAACATTTTCTGCCGACTCGGTTCGTCCACCGGAAATGCTATGAACTGTGGCTAAAATCGGTTTGCCGTCATAGGTCAACAACTGTCCCTTGACCGACTCAACCGCAGCCTTTATTTTTTTTGTATATCCTTCATAGCTGTCACCCCAGGTTTCTCTTGCTTTTTGGTCAGATAAAAACGCTTGGTCGGTAGTGTAACTGTCTGTTACATCATACTCCTCTGCCGACCTCGTCATTCGTCGATAACTGGCAAAGGTATAAGCTGCAACCGCCTGAGCCTTTAATGCTTCATCATCATATTCTGCAGGCATTTCAGCCGAAACGACGCCTATTATATATGTCGCGGCATCCATTATTTCAATTTCACCTGTTTCGGTTATAAGCACCCTAAAAACATCGTTTTCGATAGGTACTGAATAGCTTTCGGATTGTGACGGCACTTGAGGAACTACTGTTTTTTTCATAGAAATCAATGGAAACAGTATCATACAAAGAAAAAGTATAGCTATAGTCGATATATACAATCCTTTCATATTTTCTTACCTTCCTTTTATTTATGAATATCGTTATTATTTCGTTGACAAACTGCATAACATGGAATAAAATTAGTACAGTACGATTTATAATTTATATGCA
>JAZSAC010000142.1:0-2477 GCA_045601645.1 Acutalibacteraceae bacterium
ATTTTTTATTTTTATGCACTATTTTATTATGAGGATTGATAATTGTGAATAGATTTAAAAATAAAATATGGTTATCGTCTCCAACAATGCATGGTGATGAGATAAAATACATTAAAGAGGCATACGATTCTAATTGGATGAGTACAATTGGTGAAAATATCGATGTAATTGAAAAAAACATATCCAGTAAAATCGGATGTAAATATGCAGTTGCACTTTCGTGTGGAACCGCCTCATTGCATATGGCAATTAAACTTGCCGGTGTGAAAAGCGGAGACAAGGTTTTTTGTTCGGATATGACATTTGCAGCAACATTAAACTCAGTTGTTTATGAGTGTGGCGTTCCGGTGTTTATTGATACCGAATATGATACTTGGAATATGTGTCCTAAGGCTTTAGAAAGAGCATTTTTAAAATATCCTGATACTAAGGTTGTTGTAATGGCACATCTTTACGGAACACCTGCTAAGATGGACGAAATAATGGCTGTATGTCAAAAATATAATGCTGTATTGGTTGAAGACGCAGCAGAGTCTTTGGGTGCTACATATAAAGGACGACAGACTGGTAATTTCGGTAAATATAGCTGTATATCCTTTAATGGCAATAAAATTATTACCGGTTCATCAGGTGGTATGTTTTTAACAGATGATGAAGAAGCGGCTAAAAAAGTAAGAAAATGGTCTACTCAATCTCGTGAAAATGCCCCTTGGTATCAGCATGAAGAAATAGGGTACAATTATCGAATGAGTAATGTTATTGCCGGTGTTGTAAGAGGTCAAATTCCTTATTTAGAAGAGCATATAGCTCAAAAGAAAGCTATTTATGAAAGATATAAGGAAGGATTTAAGGATTTGCCTGTCAGCATGAATCCTATAAATGAAGCGGTTTCCAAACCTAATTATTGGCTGTCATGCTTAATTATTGATAAAGATGCAATGTGTCAGCAAACAAGAACCGATACCGTTGCTACATATAAATCTGAAAAAGGAAAATCATGTCCTACCGAAATTTTAGAAAAAATTGCAGAATTAAATGCTGAAGGTAGACCGATATGGAAGCCTATGCACGCTCAACCAATATATAAATCGAATGATTTTATATCATTGGATGGGCAGGATATCGGAATGGATATTTTTGAGCGTGGATTATGTTTACCGAGTGATAACAAAATGACCGAGCAAGAGCAACAAATAATTATTGAAGCTGTAAAGGCTTGCTTTGATTAAATTTTTTAAGAGGTTAAAAAGATGAAACGTATTTTAGTAGTTGCGGCTCACCCTGATGATGAAGTTTTAGGTATGGGCGGTACAATAGCAAAGCTTACTGCCCAAAATCATGAAGTTCATTTGCTTATTGTGACCGATGGCAGTACTTCTCAATATCGTGGCGCCGATAACCTTAGTGAAATAATAGAAAACAAGAGAAAAGAAACCGAAGAATGTGTAAAGCTTCTTGGAATTAAAACTGTTTTATATGGTATGCTGCCTGATATGAAGTTAGATGTTACTTCACATGTTGATGTTAATAAGGTAATAGAAGATGCTGTCGAAAAATTAAAGCCCGATACTGTATTCACACATTTTTGGGGCGATGTAAATTTAGACCATCAATGTGTTTACCGTTCGACATTGGTTGCGGTTAGGCCTGTTTTCACACAATGCGTTAGGGAAGTTTATTGTTATAACACGCCGTCATCTACTGAATGGAGTCCGTCTGTACCCAACGCTGCATATATGCCCGATTTTTATGTTGACATTACTGATTATGCAGAGCTTAAATATAAAGCTTTCAAGGCATATAAAACCGAAGTGAGAGATTTTCCTCATCCAAGGTCTGTTGAGTATTTAAGGAAAACTGACGAGACAACAGGGCTTAGCGTTGGTTTAAACACCGCTGAGGCGTTTATTACACTTAGAAGGTTTGGTTGAGATTGAATAGATTTAATTCTGTATTAAAAAGGCTGTTTGATATTACATTTGCGGTAGCATTTTTAATTGTATTTTTACCTGTTTATGTGATAACTGCTCTTGTTATTGTTATTTCAAGTCCGGGAAATCCAATATATAAGGCAGAGAGAATAGGTAAGGATGGGAAAGTGTTTACTTGCTATAAATTCAGGTCAATGAGGCTTGATTCTGGTAAGGTCAGACTTACCACCTTGAAAAATGACGAAAGAATTTTTCCCTTCGGAAAATTTATAAGAAAAGTAAAAATCGATGAAATGCCGCAAGCTGTAAATATTCTGTTAGGTCAAATGTCAGTTGTAGGACCGCGACCGGAGGATAAGGAAAACGCTGATAAAATTTATGTAGATGAATATGTACATATTTTAGATGCAAAGCCGGGTCTAACAAGTCCGGCAAGCTTGTACGATTATACATATGGTGAAAGAATCGAAACGCAAGAAGAATATGAAGCAGACTTTCTTCCAAAAAAACTTTATTTAGAATTATATTATGTTGAAAACCGAAAAT
>JAZSAC010000143.1:0-12633 GCA_045601645.1 Acutalibacteraceae bacterium
ATATAAAAACGGTATAAAAAGTGCATTGATAATCAATATATCAAGAATTTTATTAATAGGTATTCTTTTCGGCAATGTTATGAGTGTGTTTTATTCCCTTAGCGGTGGGATTTTGAGCATTTTAACCATGATATTTTTCAAGAGGTTTAAATGCTTATCGTCAGTAGGAGTAAGTGTGGCGGGTGGCACAGCACATAATATAGGACAGCTTTTAGCGGCAGTTGTGGTCATAGGTGTTAAAGCAGTTCTGTACTATTTGCCGTTTTTAATAATAGCAGGTGCTATAACGGGCTTTTTAGTGGGCATTATATCAAACTTATTAATAACAAAGGTTAAAATCAAAACGCTTTAGGCCAAATTCAAGTCTAAAGCGTTTTTTATATTTTTATACTATAATACCTCCGCCTAGGCAAAGTTCGTGATTATATAAAACCAACGACTGTCCGGCTGTTACTGCTCTTTGCGGTGTGTCAAATATAACTTTAACAAGATTCTCTTCAACAAAGACGGTTGCAGGTTGTTCTGAATGACGGTACCTAATACGCGCTTCGGCTTTAAAGATCTTATTTATCGGTGGTATTATCCAATTAAAATCAGTTGCGATAACCTCATTGCTGAAAAGCTCGTCGTCACTGCAAAGGACAACCTCGTTTGTTTTGATACGTTTTTCGCATACATACATTGGCTTTCCTAACGCAATTCCCAAGCCCTTGCGTTGACCTATTGTGTATCGAACAATTCCATTATGAACTCCCAAAACACGTCCTTGCTTATCAATAAAATTACCTTTTTCACTGTTAGATGAAGATAACGAGTTAATAACCTTTACATAATCACCGTCAGGCACAAAGCAAATATCTTGGCTATCTTTCTTTTTTGCGGTGACAAGGTTAAGTTGTTCGGCTATATTACGTATTTCTTCTTTTGAATATTCACCTAAAGGGAATAGGCAATGAGACAATTGTTCTTGCGTAAGCGAATATAGAAAATACGATTGGTCTTTTTTAGCGTTATGTGCCTTTTTCAATACAAATCGACCATTGATATTTTTGATATTTGCATAATGACCTGTTGCAATGTAATCGCATCCTAATTCATGTGCTTTTTCCAAAAGCAACCCGAATTTTACAAGTCGATTACAAATCACACAAGGGTTTGGAGTTATGCCGTTTTGATAACTTTCTACAAAGTTATTAATTACGGCTTCTTTAAACTCTTGTCTAAAATCAAAAACGCAGAATGGAATATTAAATTTTTTGGCAACGGCTTTTGCATCGGAAATGCTTTGTTCACTGTCGTCCAACAACTGCATAGTTGCACCTATGCACTCATAACCTTGTTCAACCATTAAATGAGCTGCGACACTTGAGTCAACACCGCCGCTCATAGCAATTAAGACCTTTTTACTCATCCTAACCTCAGCATTTCATCGATGCAATGCTTTGCTTTGATACGTGTTGCATCGTCTAATTCAATTACTTCTCCACCGTCACCCTTTAGAATGTTGTAAATGTCGGGTAAGGTCGTTAATTTCATATCCTTGCAAATAAGTTTTGATGAAAGTGGGTAGAATCTCTTATCGGGACATTCAAATTGTAAATATTCTACAATACTGTTTTCGGTTCCTATTATAAATTCCTTGTTGTTACTCTCTTTAGCAAATTTCATAATAGCTGTTGTACTGCCTACAAAATCGGCGTGCTTTACAACCTCTGCCTTACATTCGGGGTGAACCAACAATAAGGCGTCACTATGTTCAGCTTTTGCTGATATTGCTTCGTTTTCTGTAATGGATGCATGATACGGACAACCGCCGTTTACCGTTATAATGTTTTTTTGAGGAAGATTGTCAGAAACAAATGTGCCTAAATTTATATCGGGAATAAAAATAATATCCTTTTGCGGAAGCTTATCGACAATTGTTAAAGCTGATGCTGAGGTTACACAAATATCACAAACAGTTTTAAGCTCTGCCGTAGTATTGATATATGCTACAACTGCTGCATTGGGGTATTTTGCCTTTAGATTTAATACGTTGTCTACGGTGAGTTGCTCTGCCATGGGGCAACCGGCGTTTTTCGATGATAAATAAACTGTTTTTTGAGGAGAAAGGATTTTTACCGTTTCAGCCATAAATCTTACGCCGCACATTATGATAGTGTTTTGTTTGGCAGTTGCTGCTTGCTCACTCAAACCGAAGGAGTCACCGCAATAGTCAGCAATTTCAATAATATTTCTTGATTGATAGGCATGAGCCAAAATGCATACGTTATTTTCTTTTTTAAGACGTATAATTTCGTCCTGCATTTCTCTTATGTTCATTAGTTTCATCCTTAAGTTTTAGTTTTGATTTCATTATATCAAAAAAATGGCTTCCTGTAAAGCAAAAAAGTGCGTTTTACTGAGCATAGATTTATAAAAAATAATTTTATGATTATTTAAAATAAGACTTGACATATTTGACAAATGGTAGTATAATCCTATATTGCCTAATAGTGGGATTTTATGCACCTTTAGTCACTTTTGCAGTGTAATTTAGGAAGAAAAAGCCACTTTTTGCAACATAAAAAGTCAAAGTAGTTTTAACTGTGGCGGTCTAGAAAAAACCGTCTAAATAATATAAGGAGTGAACAAAGTCTATGGCACAAACGGTGAATGTTAAGCCCGTTAAATTCGGAAAGAACGAAAGAATGACGTTCTCGAAAATCAATGAAGTAATTGATATGCCTAATCTCATTGAAATTCAGAAGGATTCTTATTCATGGTTCTTAGAACAAGGCCTTAAAGAAGTATTTGAAGAGATGTCTTCAATTGCCGATTATACAGGCAATCTCGTGCTCGATTTTATTGACTATCGTCTGGATGATAAGCCAAAGTATACTGTTGCTGAGTGTAAGGAGAGAGATGCTACCTATGCAGCACCTCTTAGGGTTCTTGCACGTTTGCAGAACATGGAAACCGGCGAAATTAAAGAAAATGAAGTTTTTATGGGTGATTTTCCGCTTATGACAGACTCCGGCACTTTTGTTATCAATGGTGCAGAGCGTGTTGTTGTATCACAGCTTGTTCGTTCTCCCGGTGTATATTTCGATTGCGTAAGAGATAAGACGGGTAGAAGACTTTATAGTTCAACAGTTATTCCTAATCGTGGTGCTTGGTTGGAATATGAGACTTCGCTTGACGGTTGTCTTTATGTTCGTATCGATAAAAATCGCAAGCTTCCGCTTTCGACTTTAGTGCGTGCATTAGGTGTACAATCAAATTTTGAAATAAGTGAGCTTATCGGTGAAGACCAGCGTATGTCTTTAACTTTTGAGAAGGATACTACTATTGATACAGATTCGGCACTTATTGAGGTATATAAGAAATTGCGTCCAGGTGAGCCTGCAACCGTTGAAGGTGCTTTAACCCACCTTGAACAGTTATTTTTTGATGACCGCCGTTATGACCTTTCAAGAGTCGGTAGGTTTAAGTATAACAAAAAGTTAGCCATTGCCGCACGTATTACAGGAAAAACCATTTCTCGTCCTGTTGTTGACCCGCTTACAGGTGAAATTATAGCCGAAGCAGGTGAGGTAATTACTCGCGAAAAAGCTAAAGAGATTGAGGCAAAGGGTGTTAATGAGGTATATCTTGATGTCCTTGAAAACGAGGGCGAGCGCTCTGAGGTCAAGGTTCTTTCCAACGGCATGGTTGATATTAAAAAATTCATTGATTTTGATATCTCTGAATATGGAATTAAGGAAAAAGTTGTATTTTCTGTTTTGAAGGATATTCTTGAAAACAACGAGGGTGAAGAGGCTATCCGTCAAGCAATAGAGGATAATTTAGATGCTTTGTGTCCAAAGCATATTACTGTTGAGGATATTTTTGCATCTATCAACTATTTTATTGGTTTGCCTCATGGCATTGGTGATATTGATGATATCGACCATCTTGGTAATCGTCGTATACGTTGCGTGGGTGAACTTTTGCAGAACCAATTCCGTATCGGTTTTTCACGTATGGAAAGGGTTATTCGTGAAAAGATGACCTTGCAGGCTCAAGATATGGATGTAATTACTCCGCAGAGCCTTATAAATATAAGACCTGTTGTTGCAGCTATTAAAGAATTTTTCGGCTCAAGTCCATTATCACAATTTATGGACCAGACAAATCCATTGTCTGAGCTTACACATAAGCGTCGTTTGTCTGCTTTGGGACCGGGTGGTTTGTCGCGTGACCGTGCAGGATTTGAGGTTCGAGATGTTCACTACAGTCATTATGGACGTATGTGTCCTATTGAAACTCCGGAAGGTCCAAATATCGGACTTATTTCGTATTTGGCAACCTTTGCAAAAATAAACGAATATGGCTTTATTGAGGCACCGTTTTGTAAGGTTGACAAAAACACAGGTAAGGTTTTGAATGAGGTTGTGTATATGACAGCCGACGAGGAAGATGATTATATTGTTGCTCAGGCAAATGAGCCGTTAGACGAAGAGGGTCGTTTTATTAACGAACGTATCAATGCTCGTTTCCGTGACCAATTCCTTGAAACAAGTCCTGATAATATTGATTATATGGACGTTTCACCTAAAATGGTCGTATCTGTAGCTACTGCTATGATTCCTTTTTTAGAGAACGATGATACTAACCGTGCTCTTATGGGTTCTAACATGCAGAAGCAGGCGGTTCCGCTTTTAAAGACCGAGAATCCTCTTGTAGGAACAGGAATGGAATATAAGGCAGCTGTTGATTCAGGAGTTGTTGTAATAGCAAATCGTGCAGGTACAGTTGTTGCAGCCAGTGCTGATAAAATTAAGATTAAGGCTGAAAACGGCGAAATTGATGAGTATGAGCTTATCAAATTCTTACGCTCCAACCATGGTACATGCATCAATCAAAAGCCAATTGTTTCGGTTGGACAGACTGTAACTAAGGGCGAAGTAATTGCCGACGGTCCTGCAACCTCTAACGGTGAGGTATCGTTGGGTAAAAATGCTCTTATTGGCTTTATGACGTGGGAAGGATACAATTATGAGGACGCGGTTCTCATTAACCAAAAATTAGTTCGTGAAGATATGTATACCTCTATTCACATTGAGGAATATGATATTGAAGCCAGAGATACTAAGCTTGGACCTGAGGAAATCACTCGTGATATTCCTAATGTAGGTGAGGACGCTCTTAAAGACCTTGACGAGCGCGGAATAATTCGCATCGGTGCAGAGGTAAGAGCAGGTGATATCCTTGTAGGTAAGGTAACTCCTAAGGGTGAAACCGAGCTTACTGCTGAAGAAAGACTTTTACGTGCTATATTTGGTGAAAAAGCCAGAGAGGTTAGAGATACTTCTTTAAGGGTGCCTCATGGTGAATACGGTACAATAGTTGACGTAAAAGTGTTTGATCGTTCTAATTGTTCTGAGCTTAATCCAGGTGTAAACCTTGTTGTACGTTGCTATATTGCACAAAAACGTAAAATTTCTGTCGGAGATAAAATGGCAGGACGCCATGGTAATAAGGGCGTTGTTTCTCGTATTTTGCCTAGTGAAGATATGCCGTTCTTATCTGACGGAACCCCACTTGACATAGTTCTTAACCCATTGGGCGTTCCTTCTCGTATGAATATCGGTCAGGTACTTGAGGTGCATTTGGGTTATGCAGCTAAGGCTTTAGGCTGGAAGGTTTGCACACCTGTTTTTGATGGTGCACATGAATCAGACATTCGCGAATTGTTTAAACAAGCAGAGGAATTTACAAAGGGCGAAGGTAATACAGATAAGGGCACTGCAAAGATTGATTTCTCTAAGATACCCTTTACAGAGGATGCAAAGACGCAGCTTTATGACGGACGTACCGGTGAGCCTTTTGATAACCGTGTAACTGTTGGATATATGTATTATCTTAAACTTCATCATCTTGTTGATGATAAAATCCATGCACGTTCAACCGGACCGTATTCTCTTGTTACTCAGCAGCCGTTGGGTGGTAAGGCACAGTTCGGCGGACAGCGTTTTGGTGAAATGGAAGTATGGGCTTTGGAAGCTTATGGTGCCGCATATACATTGCAAGAGATATTGACTGTTAAGTCAGATGATATTGTCGGTCGTGTTAAGACTTACGAATCTATCGTTAAAGGTCAAAATGTTCCTAAGCCGGGAGTTCCTGAATCATTTAAGGTTCTTATTAAGGAACTGCAATCCCTTGGTCTTGATGTTAAGGTTTTTGACAGATTTAATGAGGAAATAGACCTAAAACAGACCTATGAGGAAGACGAAGATTTAGGATTTACACCGATAATTAGTGATGAAAGCGCATTTCAAGAGGAAACAGTTGCCGATGATTTAGAGGGATATGGTCTTGAAGATGAAAATGGCGACGCAATTATTGAAGAAACAGAGTTTGAAGACGAAGTTTCATTTGATGATAATAACTGATAAAGGAGAGGACACTAATGGGAAATATCGATTTTGAATCAATAAAAATAGGTCTTGCTTCTCCTGAACAAATCAGAAGCTGGTCTTATGGCGAGGTTAAAAAGCCTGAGACTATTAACTATAGAACATTAAAGCCTGAACGCGACGGACTTTTCTGCGAGCGTATTTTTGGTCCTCAAAAGGATTGGGAGTGTCATTGCGGAAAATATAAGAGAATTCGCTATAAGGGCAAAATATGTGACCGTTGCGGTGTTGAGGTAACAAGGGCGAAGGTTCGTCGTGAGCGAATGGGTTCTATTGAACTGGCAGCTCCTGTATCGCACATTTGGTATTATAAAACCATTCCGTCAAGAATGGGTCTTGTATTGGATGTTTCTCCCAGAGTTTTAGAGCAGGTTCTCTATTTCTCACAGTATATTGTTGTAGACCCGGGAAATACTCCGTTACAAAAAAAGCAGCTACTTAATGAAACGCAGTATAATGAAATGCGTGAAAAGTATGAAGATGATTTTGAGGCAGGAATGGGTGCCGAGACCATCAAAAAGTTGCTTTGTGAAATAGATATACAGGAAACATGTGATGAACTTAATAAAGAACTGGAAGATGCTACCGGTCAAAAAAGAGTAAGGCTTCTCAAAAGACTTGAGGTTATGGAGGCGTTTAGACAGTCCGGTAATCGTCCTGAATGGATGATTTTAGATGTTATTCCTGTAATTCCGCCTGATTTACGTCCTATGGTGCAGTTGGATGGAGGTCGTTTTGCAACAAGTGACCTTAATGACCTTTATCGTCGTGTTATTAACCGTAACAGTCGTCTTAAGAGATTGCTTGAATTAGGAGCACCTGACATCATTGTTCGCAATGAAAAGAGAATGCTTCAAGAGGCGGTTGATGCTCTTATTGATAATGGAAGACGCGGAAAAGCAGTCACCGGTCCTAACAACCGTGCTTTAAAGTCTCTTTCAGATATGCTTAAGGGTAAGCAGGGTCGTTTCCGTCAGAACCTTCTCGGTAAGCGTGTTGACTATTCCGGACGTTCTGTTATTGTTGTAGGACCTGAACTTAAAATGTATCAATGCGGTTTGCCGAAGGAAATGGCAATTGAGTTGTTTAAGCCATTTATAATGAAACGTCTTGCCGAAACCGGCATTGTTTCTAATGTTAAAACAGCTCGTAAAATGGTTGAGCGTGCCGGAACAGAGGTTTGGGACGCATTAGAGACCGTTATTAAGGACCATCCCGTACTTTTAAACCGTGCACCAACCCTTCATAGACTTGGTATTCAAGCATTTGAGCCGGTTCTTGTTGAAGGAAGAGCGTTAAAGCTTCACCCATTGGTATGTACTGCATATAATGCAGACTTTGACGGAGACCAGATGGCTGTTCACGTACCGCTATCTGCTGAAGCACAGGCAGAGGCAAGATTTTTGATGTTGGCTGCAAATAATTTGCTTAAGCCGTCAGATGGTAAGCCGGTTGCAGTTCCTACACAGGATATGGTTCTGGGTTCTTATTATTTGACCATAGTTAAGCCTAGTGAACCCGGTGCAAATAAGGTTTTCCGTGATAAGAATGAAGCTATTATGGCATATAATGAGGGTGTTGTTGGGCTTCATGCACCGATTAGAGTTCGTATGACGAAGGATAATGAGCAAGGCCTCACATGGTGTACTGTCGGATTTATTATATTTAATGAATCAATACCACAGAATCTTGGTTTTGTAGATAGAAATCTTGCAGAAAATAAGTTTAAACTTGAAGTGTGTTTTGCACCGAAAGACCCTAATGCTAAGCTTATTACTTCAACAGATGACATCAATAATTTCAAGGTAGGAAAAAAACAGTTAGGTCAAATTATCGACCGTTGTATTAAGTATCATGGTACATCTAAAACTGCAATTGTACTTGATAATATCAAGACAACAGGCTTTAAATATTCCACAAAGGGAGCTATTACCGTTGCAGTATCCGATGCTATTATTCCTCCGCAAAAGAAAGAGATTATTGAAGCTGCAGAAGCAGAAATTGATGAGATAAAGAGAGATTATCGTCGTGGTCTTATGACCGATAGAGAGCGTCTTGAGGGTGTAATTACGGTTTGGAATAAGGCAACAGATGATATTGCCGATGCCCTTAAGGGAAATCTTGATGAATTCAACCCGATTTTCATGATGGCTGATTCTGGCGCGCGTGGTTCTATGAGCCAGATTAAACAGCTTGCCGGTATGCGTGGACTTATTTCTAACACTTCTGGCTCGGTTATTGAAATACCGATTCGTGCTAACTATCGTGAAGGCTTGAATGTATTGGAATACTTTATTTCTTCACGTGGTGCAAGAAAGGGACTTGCCGATACAGCTCTTAGAACAGCCGACTCGGGTTATTTGACTCGCCGTATGGTTGATGTTTCTCAAGATGTTATTATCCGTGAGGACGATTGCGGAACTATAGAAGGTCTTGAAATCAGTGCAATTATGGAAGGTAATCAGGTTATAGAAAGCTTTGAGGACCGCTTACAAGGTAGATATCTCCTTAAAGATTTTGTTGACGAAGAAACCGGTCAGGTTTTGGTAGATTGCAATCATTTTATGAATGACGAAGATGCTAAGATAATTGCAAGCAGAACCAAGTCGGTTGAAATTCGCTCGATTCTTTGTTGTCGCAGCAAACATGGTGTATGCAAAAGATGTTATGGTGTAAATTTGGCGACAGGATTACCTGTAACAGTAGGCGAAGCAGTCGGTATTATTGCTGCACAGTCTATAGGAGAACCCGGCACACAGCTTACAATGCGTACCTTCCATACAGGCGGTATTGCTTCGACAGAAGATATTACACAAGGTTTGCCGCGTGTTGAGGAGCTTTTTGAAGCAAGACGACCTAAGCATAGTGCAATTCTTTCAGAAATCACTGGAAAGGTTACTATTACAGAGGATAGAAAGAGCAATGTTGTAATTATCACTGATGAAGAAAATGCCGATGAGCGTAAATATGGTATTCCGTTTGATTCACGTATTAGTGTTAAAAATGGTGATAGGGTAAATAAGGGTGAACGTATTACCGAAGGCTCAATAGCCCCAACAGATATTCTTAATATCATAGGTCCCGGAGCGGTTGAGAAGTATATTATAAAGGAAATTCAAAACGCATACCGCTCACAAGGTGTTGATATTAACGATAAGCATATAGAGGTTATTATTCGTCAGATGATGCGTAAGTTTAGAATTGTTGATGCAGGCAGCACTCAGTTTATACCAAACTCAATGGTTGACAGGGGAGAGGTTTACGAAGCAAATGCTGCTATTCAAGCACGTATTGATGCAGGCGAAGAAGGATTATCTCTTGCAACTTATGACTATACGTTGTTAGGTATCACTAAGGCTTCACTTGCTACTGAGTCATTCCTTTCAGCCGCATCGTTCCAAGAAACAACAAGGGTATTGACCGATGCTGCTATTAAAGGTAAGGCTGACCCGTTGTTTGGTTTGAAGGAAAATGTTATTATTGGTAAGCTTGTTCCTGCCGGTACGGGTATGAAGTGTTATTATGATGATGAGTTGAAGCAGGTCGAAAATTCAGATGAAGAATTGTTCGATACCGAAGGCTTACAGTCGGAAAATGCTGATTTTATTGAGGCATAGTAGCCGAAAATAAAAAGTTCTTGTATTTTTACGAAAACACTTGACAAATAATATTAAAAAGTGATAATATTATCTAACGTGTGGGAATATTCTCATAAATCAAATCAATATATTACGCAGGCGGTGGAAATACCGCCTGCGTTGTATAACATTTTTAATGAGGAGGTGTAATATGCCAACCTTTAACCAGTTAGTCCGTTCGGGTCGTGAGACCCTCGAGAAAAAGGCTAAGGCTCCGGCTCTTCTTAAGGGTTATAACTCTATGAAGCGTCAGTTGACTGACAACGATTCTCCGCAGAAGAGGGGCGTTTGTACTGCTGTTAAAACATCGACTCCTAAAAAGCCGAACTCTGCATTACGTAAAATTGCAAGAGTACGTCTTTCTAACGGCATCGAAGTTTCAGCCTATATTCCCGGTATCGGACATAACCTGCAGGAACACAGCGTTGTTCTTATCAGAGGCGGTCGTGTAAAGGACCTTCCTGGTGTGCGTTATCACATTATTAGAGGAACTCTTGATGCTCAAGGTGTTGCTAACAGAATGCAGGGTCGTTCGAAGTACGGCGCAAAGCGTCCTAAGGCAAACGCAAAATAATTGCTTTAAATTTTAAGACGAATCTTATGTCGCATATAGCGCGGCGTTGATATATATTCAGTGCTTCGCTTGGAACTAACGGGATTTGTCACTCGAGTACCTATGATATCATTATGTGAAGGAGGGAAGTTAAAGTGCCAAGAAGAGGTATAATCGCAAAACGTGATGTATTGCCCGATCCGCTTTACAATTCCAAAATAGTAACCCGTCTTATCAACAATATTATGCTTGATGGTAAAAAGGGTGTTGCTCAAAAAATTGTATATGGTGCATTTGACATTATTTCAGAAAAGACAGGCAAGGAAGCCATTGAGGTTTTCGAGCAGGCAATGGAAAATGTAATGCCCCAGCTTGAAGTAAAGGCAGTACGTAAAGGTGGTGCTACCTATCAGGTTCCTTTCGAGGTTAGACCTGAGAGAAAGCAGACTTTAGGACTACGCTGGCTTACGATTTATGCTCGTAATCGTTCAGAAGCTACTATGAAAGAGCGTTTAGCTGCTGAAATTTTAGATGCTGTGAACGGTGTCGGCGGTGCTGCTAAAAAGCGTGAGGATACTCACAAAATGGCTGAAGCTAATAAGGCTTTTGCACATTACAGATGGTAATTTACTGATATTTTGTTGTTTCTCCCGCATAATAGGGAGGAAGTGGAGGAAAGTATGCCAAGAAAGGTAACGCTTGAAAAAACAAGAAATATTGGTATTATGGCTCATATCGACGCGGGTAAAACTACGACTACCGAGCGTATTTTGTTCTATACCGGTAAAACCCATAAGATTGGCGAAACCCATGATGGTGACGCAACTATGGACTGGATGGAACAAGAGCAGGAAAGAGGTATTACTATAACTTCTGCTGCTACCACCTGTTTCTGGAATGAACATCGTATCAATATTATCGATACCCCCGGACACGTTGACTTTACTGTTGAAGTTCAGCGTTCACTTCGTGTACTTGATGGTTCTGTTACTGTTTTGTGCGCAAAGGGTGGTGTTGAGCCTCAGTCGGAAACTGTTTGGAGACAGGCCGACGAATATGCGGTACCCCGCATGATATACGTTAATAAAATGGATATTATGGGTGCCGACTTCTATAATGTTCTTAATATGGTTAAGGAACGCTTCCAATGTAATGCTGTTCCGATTCAGTTGCCGATTGGCTCTGAAGACACCTTTAAGGGTATTGTTGACTTAGTTAATAACTATGCCGAGGTATATTATGATGACCTTGGTAAAGATGTCCGTCGTGAAGAAATTCCGGAGGATATGAAGGAAATTGCAGAAAAGTATCGTCAAGAGCTCATAGAGTCTATTGTTGAGCAGGACGAGGAACTGATGGAGAAGTACTTTGAAGGAGAAGAGCCGACTGTTGAACAGATGAAGGCTATTATTCGTAAAGCTACTATTGCCAATGAAATGGTTCCTATTTGCTGCGGAACATCATATCGTAACAAAGGTGTTCAGCCGTTGCTCGATGCTATTGTTGATTATATGCCTGCTCCTACCGATGTTCCTGACATTAAAGGTATTAATCCTGATACCAATGAAGAAGATGTCAGACATACCGGTGATAATGAGCCGTTTGCAGCTCTTGCATTTAAGATTGCAACCGACCCGTTTGTAGGTAAAATCTGTTTCTTCCGTGTGTATTCCGGTGTAGTTGAGTCTGGTGCAACCGTTTACAATCCTGTAAAGGACCAGAGAGAAAGACTCGGAAGAATTCTTCAAATGCATGCAAATCATAGAGAAGACCTTGAAGTTTGTTATTCTGGTGATATTGCCGCTGCTGTTGGTCTTAAAAACACTACCACAGGTGATACTCTTTGCGATGAAAAGAGTCCTATTATCCTTGAATCAATGAACTTCCCCGAGCCGGTTATTCGTGTTGCTATTGAGCCTAAGACTAAAGCCGGTCAGGAAAAAATGGGCATTTCATTATCAAAGCTTGCCGAAGAAGACCCGACATTTAAGTTTTATAC
>JAZSAC010000144.1:0-1787 GCA_045601645.1 Acutalibacteraceae bacterium
CGATCCGACTTTGTTTGGCTATTACCACCAAAGGCATCAATACTATTTGTATTACCAATATCACTAGTGTTTGATGAAACATCAAACGTAATTTTAGATAATAATTTATTATATTTTATACCTAAAATTATGAGAGCAGCAACAAGTATCAGTATCAAAAAAGACTCAGCAATAAAAATAATACTTCTAATCTTAGCTTTTTTGATTTTATTCTTATTATTATCCTGATAATTTCTTCTGTTATATTGCATTATATAACTCTAACGCGTATAACTTCGCTCATTTGCATAATTGTTTCGGCAAGAGCTGCAACCTTGACAGAGTCATTTTCATCAATATCAAGCATAGTATACGCCATATCTTTCTTTGATTTATTGAGCATATGAGAAATATTTATATTGGCACCCGATATAATACCGGAAATTTTATTAATCACCGCAGGAACGTCGTTATGAATAATACAAATTCTGGTATCATTGCTAATTGGCATAGAAACATTTGGCATATTAACAGAATTAGTAATATTACCATTTTCAATATAGTCAATAAGCTCTTCGGCAGCCATTTTAGCACAATTATCTTCAGATTCAGGTGTAGAAGCACCAAGATGAGGTATACATATTACGCCATCAGCACCTATAATGTCATCAGACGGGAAATCGGTTACATATGTTGAAACCTTACCTTCGTCAAGTGCTGATAAGATATCAGCCGAATTAACCAAATCACCTCGAGCAAAGTTTAAAATTCTAACTCCGTCCTTCATTTTAGCAATGGTTTCCTTATTTATAAATCCTTTTGTATCAGGTGTAAGCGGAACATGAACAGTAATATAGTCACACTTTTCATAAATTTCATTAAGCTCAATAGCATGAATAGCATTATGAGTTAAATTCCAAGCAGAATTAACCGAAAGGAATGGGTCATAGCCATAAACCTTCATACCCAAAGAATTAGCCGCATTAGCAACAAGAACACCAATTGCGCCTAAACCTATAACGCCAATGCTCTTACCCTTAATTTCAGGTCCTACAAATGCACCTTTTCCCTTTTCTACCATCTTACCGACTTCATCACCGTTGCCTTTAAGTGTTTCAGCCCACTTAATTGCAGGAATTATACGTCTTGAACTTAGCAGTAGACCTGCAATTACTAATTCTTTAACAGCATTAGCGTTAGCGCCAGGAGTGTTAAAAACTACAATACCTTCTCCGGCACAACGGTCTACAGGAATATTATTTGTACCGGCACCGGCACGAGCAATCGCTAAAAGTGACTTTGGAAATTCAACATCATGTAATGCAGCAGAACGCACAATAGCGCCTACAGGCTCTTCAACATTGTCACCGCAAGTGTAAAGAGTTTTATCAAACTTATCAAGTCCGCTTGCTGAAATTTTATTATAGGTTTTGATATTATACATTTTATAATTCCTCCACAAAAATTATAGTTGTATTTATTATATCTTATGATATGTCATTGTCAAGGGGTTTGTTAAAAAAACAACTATTTTTTCTGTATTTCTTTCTTGTTATACAAATTGTTTGTTATTTTTTTAACTATCAGACCTGTTTTTCTAATAAATCAAAATACTCGATAACACCTCTTTCTTTATTTATGATAATATCTTGCAATTCTTTTATATCCTCACAATTTGAAACTGCTTGTAATAATTCTGATTTGAAAACCTCTGTTCTACCCAATGCTAAGTTTACCAAATCCTTTTTATTTTGTAGGCTTTTAGACAAAAAATCATTACATAATTCTGAGCATTTTACAACTATTCT
>JAZSAC010000145.1:0-2180 GCA_045601645.1 Acutalibacteraceae bacterium
ATATAAACCGTTTCGAGGGTGGTCGAATATGATTAAAAGATTTTTTGCAGCTATTTGTTTAATTGTCATGATTTGCTTTTTTGTTTTTGAATATTTTAATCAGAATGACGCTGTTTTCACATTAAATTCTTATTATATAAATAAAAGAACTGTTATTGTAGATGCCGGCCACGGCGGGTTTGATGGAGGGGCTGTGGCTTATGACGGAACTATTGAAAAGGATTTGAATTTAGCTATCTCTCAGAAGCTGGAAAGTATTTTAATAATACTTGGTTATAATCCTGTTATGGTTAGAGATTCAGATGTTTCTACAGAAAATTCTGAAAACGATTCGGGTTCAAAAAAAGCCAGTGATATTAAAAATAGGGTTGCTTTAATGAAAAAATATCCTGACGCTTGTTTTGTTAGTATTCATATGAACAAATATCAAACATCTCAACCTCATGGGGCACAGGTGTTTTATTCAAAGTTTAATGGCTCTGATATTTTAGCTAAATCTATTCAGCAATCAATACATAATAATGTTCAGCAGGATAATAATCGGGTCGTCAAGCCGACAACTAAAAGTATTTATTTATTAAATCATGCTACAATTCCTACTGTAATTGCAGAGTGTGGTTTTTTAAGTAATAATAACGACCTATTAAATTTAAAAAATAGTGACTATCAGTTGAAAATTGCAGCAAGTATTGCATATGGAATTGTTGATTATTTTAATTTGACTAAAGAATAAATAGGGAAGTGTAAAATATGCCTAAATTAAAAACGTCATTTGTTTGTTCATCTTGTGGATATTCTGCGCCTAAATGGTCAGGTCAATGTCCGCAATGCAAAGAGTGGAATACATTAAATGAGGAGTTTATTCAACAAGTAAAAAATATTCCTGTTGCCACTGTTAAAAAAGCTGATTTTTCTAAAGTTAAACCGGTTACAAGTATTGATACAAATGATGAATTGCGTTACAGTATGGGAATCAATGAGTTTAATCGTGTGCTTGGCGGTGGGTTGGTTAAAGGGTCGGTTATATTACTTTCTGGTGACCCGGGTATTGGTAAATCAACCCTTTTAATGCAATCATGCGGTCGGCTTTGTGAAAATAAAAAGGTTTTATATGTATCGGGTGAGGAGTCGGAAAAACAGCTAAAGCTTCGTGCTGACCGTTTGAATGTTAAAAGTGAAAATCTTTTTATTATGACAGAAAATGATGTTGAAACTATTGTTGAATACATTAAACTAAATCAACCGAATGTTGTAATGATTGATTCTATACAAACAATGAATCATGCTGAAATTCAATCATCTTCCGGCAGTGTTACTCAGGTTAGAGAATGTACAAACTTATTACTCAGAACAGCTAAAAGCTTAGATATTCCTATTATAATAGTTGGCCATGTTAATAAAGACGGTGCAATTGCGGGACCAAAGGTTTTAGAGCATATTGTTGATGCGGTGCTGTATTTTGAAGGAGAGCAAAATTATGCATACAGAATTTTACGTGCTGTAAAAAATCGTTATGGTTCTATAAACGAAATAGGTGTTTTCACTATGAATGAAGATGGTTTGCAGGAGGTAGAAAATCCTTCAGCTATGCTTTTGTCGGAAAGAAATACAAATATTTCGGGAAATTGTATTTCGTGTGTAATGGAAGGTTCCAGACCGATTTTGGCTGAGGTTCAAAGCTTAGTATGCACATCAGGTTATGGTAATCCCAGAAGAATGGCAACCGGATTTGATTTTAATAGAGCAAATTTATTGTTAGCAGTTTTGGAAAAAAGATATGGTTATAGATTTTCCTCTATGGATACTTATATAAATATTATTGGTGGTTTAAGGTTAGATGAGCCTGCTGCGGATTTGTCGGTTGTGTTTTCTCTTGTTTCGGGTATTACTGACAAGCCCGTTCCGGATGATGTTGTTGCCATAGGAGAGGTGGGATTATCAGGAGAGGTAAGGTCGGTTTCTCGTATCGGTTTAAGAATAAATGAGGCGGCGCGGTTAGGATTCGCTAAGTGTATAGTTCCACGTTCTTGTTTGAAACAATTAAAAACATCAGCAAAAATTGAAGTTATTGGTGTGAGAAATTTGTATGAAGCCTTCGCAAATGTATTTTAATTGTATAAATTTGAATAAAATGCTATAAATATTCATAAAAAACCATATTTTATGCATAGTTTTAAATT
>JAZSAC010000146.1:0-6953 GCA_045601645.1 Acutalibacteraceae bacterium
TCCTCTGTTATTTCTGTTAATGAAAACTCTTCTGATAACAATTCTGTTATAGATACAAGTTCTATTGTAAGCTCAAGTATTATTACAAGCACTGATGTTAGTTCTAAAAACAGCACCGCTCCTTCTTCTTCATCTTCATCGTCAACCACTTCAAATAATAGTAGTAATGATAATAAGCCTATAACAGTATCAAAAAGCTTTTCATCAGCTATTTGGTATTCCTGCTATAACTATGATTTTAAAGGTCTTACATATTCCGATTTTAAGTTGCGAGTAAATAAAATGTTTGATGATGCCGTAGCAATCGGTTGTGATGCCGTTATTTGTCATGTTAGACCGTTTGCAGATTCTTTTTATCCGTCCGAGCTTTTTCCTTATAGTTCTTACTTAACCGGAACACAAGGCGAAAATCCCGGTTATGACCCTTTGGATTATATGATAACGGCTGCTCATCAACGTAATCTTCAATTTCATGCATGGCTTAATCCTTATAGAATTTCAACTTCAACAAACGATGTTAATACACTTGCCGAAAGCCATCCTGCAAGGAAATGGCTGAACGACAGCGACCCTTCGAATGACCGTAATGTTTTAACCGTCAATAACGGAATTTACTTTAACCCAACAAAAATTGATACTCAACGACTAATCATCTCAGGTGTTAGAGAAATTCTTGAAAACTATCCCAGTGTCGACGGTATACATATTGACGATTACTTCTACCCCACAACCGACCCTATGTTTGACAAAACAGAGTTTGATCAATATAAAAATAGCGGTGGAACATTACCACAAGATGATTGGCGAAGAAGCAATGTTAATGCACTTGTTTCTGGAATTTACAGCACTGTAAAGCAATTTAATAAGGTTTTTGGTGTTAGTCCATCATATCATATTTCATCAAACAAAAGTGATGATAACTATAATAAACAATATGCCGACCTTGCTAAATGGATGTCGTCAGACGGATATATTGATTATATTGCACCACAACTTTATTTTGGATACAACTACCCCACAAGTTCAATTCGTTTCGATTATTTGTTAGACTTATGGACATCCATAAGAAGAAAAAATACTGTAAAAATTTATATTGGTCTTGCGGCATATAAAATAGGCGATGCCTCTGCCGATTTAAACAGCGGTGAATGGACAACAGCTACTGACATTTTAGCAAACCAAGCAAAAGACTCATTCGCCGCAAAATGTGATGGCGTCATAATCTTTGATTATTCGTCTATTACTTCTAACAGTAGTTTGGCAACACAAAACAGAAACAACCTTACAGAAGTGTTAAAGAAAGAGAAGGAAAACAAATGAGTTTATTTTTTAAAGTGTTTAAAGCAAACAAAATCATTGTTCTGCCGGTATTACTATCAATATCTATTATAATAACAACTTGCTCGGCTTTAATATTTATTAAAAAAACAAAACAAACATCCGGCAATGCAAACTCTTCATCAAATATCATAACCGAAATTGCACCTGTACAGAAAAATGTCCCAAAGTCATTTAAAGCTATTTCTTTGACACCTGAAATTGATTTTTTAACCACTCCAGTCAACCAAACTACGGCAATAAACGAAGCAAAGGTCATAATAGATGAAATAATAACTAACAGATTTAATGCAATAAACTTGACCGTTAATTATAAAAACGGCTTCATTTTTGATACCGACCAACAGCGTTCGATAATCGGCGACCTGCTAAGCTATATCTATGCATACGGTAAACAGAACAACCTGCAAATTATTACTACTATTGATGTAGGTAATATGTGTGAAGGCAAAAACATCAGCGAAGCTGATATTGTCGCAATTTGCAATGTTCTTTCCAGTAAAAATTTAACTAGTAATAGCGATATGCTAATTATAAAGAACTGTATTTTCATTGATAATAATCAATTCACCTCTGAAACCATTAGTAGAAACAATGCTGCATTAAAACGTTTTTATATGGCTGCCACCGAATCGAATCCCGCACTTTTTGTAGGATTTGAAACAGGTCTTACAGATTTTGAAACCGTTTCGGTTATGGAAAAATCTTGGCTTGACGGAGAATATGCTGATTTTATATCTATATACAACCCATTGTCTACGGAAAGCACGCCCGTTAATTTTGAACAATATCTTCAAAATTATATTAACCTTTTCGGAACAGAAAAATTGTTTTTAAAATTGGCTTATGAAAAATTAGGTACAAAAGAAGGCAATTGGGCAATTACCGACCAAATTGTTCAACAACTAATGAAATCAGATGCTTTGGGTGTAAACGGAGTTACAATCGGAAGCTTTGCTTCATTTGCTAATGACAAAACAGAAAGTAAAAAGGCTGTTATTAAATATTTAGGCAGCGAACTTTCACATGAATATGTTTTAAAACAATTAAGCATAACCTCTCCTGAACGTAAGTCATTTACAACCACAGACAAAAGCATTATTTTATCAGGCGCATCAGACCCTGAATTTTCACTTACATTGAACGGTAAAGAACTTGAAAGAAATGAACTTGGTTATTTTTCTACCGACCTTAATCTTAACGCCGGTCTTAATACCTTTACTATTCAACATAAAGGTGAAACTCAAACATATAAAATTACATACACAAAAACTATAATTAAAGATTTTTATCCCACAACTACGCTTTCGCTCCCCAGCGAATCGGTTTTATTGCTTACATGCACTGCTTTGTCCAAAAGCACGGTTACTGCCAGTCTCGGTAAACAATCCGTAAAATTAACCGAATCACAAATAGTCGACTCAAATGGTATTATAAATGAAGAATACAGCAATTATACCGGTAAGATTACTCTGCCGACCGTTTATGAAAATACTGTTGTAGGAAAAGTTTCATTTACTGCTAAATCCGATTTTGGAACCTCAACCAAGCAAAGTGGCAACATCACCGTAGAGAAACTTATTATGCCTGACGTCAGTTCTTCAAATTCTTCAAGCTCCAACACATCCTCAGCTGTCTCTTCTAATAGTCCTACCTCAAGTACCGGCTCATCAAATGATGGCTCTTCGTCAAACAATTCTTCTGCCGATTCATCAAGTGCAGGTTCTTCATCAAACAGTTCTTCTTCCGGTGCACCAAGCGGGGGTAATGCTTGGGTCTTCCCTACAGGCGGGAACTATGTGAATGTCGGAAATTCTCTTATTGGTGAAGTTATAATCAATCAGGCCGAAACCTTCAACTATAACGATACGAGTGATTATTCACGACCTACAAACAACTATTTGCCTAAGGGTACAGTTGATTATTGTGGTAAACCTACATCTTCAAGCGGTGGAGGTCTGCTGACATGGCGTTATGGTAAAATGCTTTATACTCTTACCAGCAGTGCCGGTGCAAATATTAAAACCTATCAAGGCACTCTACCCGACCATAACACACTGAATGTGGCAAATGTTAGTGATAGCGGAAAATACACTGAAATCACCCTTGATGTTTTATGGAAGGCTCCTTTCTTATTTGACTTAAAGCCTCAAAAATATACAAATGAAGGAATTAACAGAGATTATACCATTTCATCTGCCACATATGACCATGTTGATATAACCTTCTGCTATACAACATTGATTACTGGAACAGTTGATATTCCTACTGATAATCCGATTTTCAGTAAAGCCGAATGGATAAAAAACACTTCTGACTTTACTTTAAGATTACACCTAAAGAAAGTCGGTAAATTCTATGGTTGGAATGCAAATTACAACGAAAAAGGACAACTTGTTTTCTCCTTTTTAAATCCAGCAAAAATAACCTCATCACAAAACGAATACGGATATCGCCTAGACGGAATCACCGTTGCAATTGATGTAGGACACGGCGGTAACGACAGTGGTGCAAGTGGTTCTAATAAGAATTATCCTGAAGCCAAACTCAATCTTATTCTTGCACAAAAATTAAAGGCACAGCTTGAATCAATCGGTGCTAATGTTGTTATGACAAGATATGATAACAACTCTAATCCTACCTCTTATCAAAGAATGGAAACCGTTAGAAATGCAAAGGCAAATTATGCTATTGCTATTCATCGAAACTCCAGCGACAGTACTTCTCCCCGCGGTTTTATATCATACCATTTTAATGCATTTACTGCCGATGCCGCTAAAATTATTTACAACGCAACAGAATCGGCTAATTTGTATGACAAGAGTAAATGGAGCGGAACTAAATGGCATTATTTCTACACAAGCCGTACAACCGATTGCCCTGTTGTATTAACAGAAAATGGTTTCATGACCAACGAGGATGAATACACAGACATGATTAATGACGATTTTAACACACAATGTGCCAAAGCACTAACTCAAGGAATTGTTAATTACTTCGTATCAATTCAATAAAACTTTTAAAGGCGTGATTACACGCCTTTTTTTAATAAGCTTTTTCTAGTTCCTTTTTGAGTCTTGCTATAATGCGTTTTTCAAGGCGTGATATGTATGATTGCGAAATGCCTAAAGTGTCGGCAACCTCTTTTTGAGTATGCTCTTTTTGACCGGAAAGTCCAAATCGCATATTCATAATATTTCTTTCTCTGGAATTAAGCTTCATAATCTGCTCGTTAAGAAGCTTTTTTTCATCCTCCTGCTCTACCCTGCCACCCACCTCACTGCCGTCACTTCCTAATATATCTGAAAGTAAAAGCTCGTTACCGTCCCAATCAACATTAAGCGGTTCATCAATTGAAATTTCCGTCTTTAACACCATTGTTTTTCGCATATACATCAATATTTCATTTTCAATACAACGTGATGCATATGTAGCAAGTTTAATGTTTCGTTCAGGACAAAATGTATTGACCGCTTTAATAAGTCCTATTGTGCCTATTGAAATCAGGTCCTCAACACCTGCACCGGCAGCATCAAATTTTCTGGCAATATATACTACCAAACGAAGATTATGTACTATAAGCCTTTCCTTAGCTATTTCCTTTTGCTCGGTATTTAACATTTGTAAAATATCCTTTTCTTCACTTGCCGATAATGGTGCAGGTAATGTTTCTGCACCGTTTATGTAATAACTACTATTGATAAAGCCTAGCTTTCTTAAAATATTTTTAATAATTGTGGTTATCTCGGTATAAATAATTTTCATTGTTATCTGCCTTTCTTATTAAAAATTTACAGCTTCGGGTGGAAAAATTGCCGAGTAATCCTCTGCAAGTCGTTCTTCTGTTAAAACTGCTATTGGTTTTATCAACCTATGTGTTCGATTCTTTAAGGTTATATCAACATAATCAACCCTAATTGCAGGTAAAAGTGAGGTATTTGATACGGTTTTCACCGGAATAACTCTATAGCGCTTTTTATAATCAATCGGTGGCTGTTCATATTTTAGTAAAGACTCAAAATTCGTCTTGCCAAAAAGCTTACAGCCTATTTCTCTGTCAATAATAAAAACCACTCCCTTCTCAAAGCTGTCATTTACAGTGTGACCTGTATCTATCATAGCAGTACATGACTCCTTAACATTATCTAAAACTATTTCAACAGTACAGCGGTCGGCAAATTCTGAATCATGCCTAGTTACTTTTTTAAAAATACTTATTATACAATAAATCACAAAGGTAAATGTTAATAAAATCAATGGCGAAATATCAAAATATACTATCGAATTATTTATAGATAATTTTTCGGGTTTAAGCCATAAATACATACCAATCATAGCTCCTGCATATATGTAAGACGTTGCATAAAACACTCCTATATTTCGCAAAAAGCTTTTTAATGTATTAAACTTAAAGCAAATTATAACTGCTGTAATTGATGAGAAAAGCTTAACTAAACAATCAAATATAATTGATTGGCTCGGCGCAAATATGTAAAGTGAAAACAGCGCCGAGAAAAAAGCCGCGCAAACTTTTCTCAAAATTGTTGTTTTACCCTTTGCTAATAATTCAGTTAGACTTAGAATCAAATAATTTACTACTGTGTTAACAAATATCAATACATCAACATAAACAGTTATTACCCCCACCGCCTTGTATTAAATTAATTTAATTATACAACTATCAACAGGTCGGTTTTTGTCTAAATCAGAGACTGTTAAAAATTAAAAAAGAGTCAGCTTTAAGCTGACTCTTTTTTTAATTGTTCACATTATTTTTTAAACGTAGCATTTTTAATAAAAATCTTACACAAATCATCATCATCATCAATAGTCGATGATGTAATCACCAATATATTACCATCATTTTGATATTCGAACACAAATTGCTTACCACTTATACTTTTAACCGTCATTTTGCCGTTCTTACTTTCTACTATAGTATATTCGTTACCGCCACCTCTTCCAAAATAATAATATTCACCTTCAATAAGCTTACACGACTCTGCGTTATTCTGTAAGACTTGTTCCTTTGACTCTGTAAATTCACCGTTTTTGTAAAATTCATCAAAAGTTTCACCAAAAGAATATCCCAGCAATAATGTACTGCCCTCAAATGTTAATTTTGCAGAATACATACCATTTTCACAAGCAACATTTCCCTTAAAAATTCCCTCAGGTATTTTAACATCAACTACTTGAGAAGACACCTCTGAACTGCTTTGGGTATTATTAGATTGTGAGCTACTATCGGTTTCACTTGTTGTCGTATCAGTAGAAGATTCGCTTGTTTGTGAAGAAGTATCAGTGCTTTGAGGTGTTGATGCCGTTTCAATTTCGGTTGCCGATTCACCCTTTTCAACCAAAACAACAACATATAAACTAAAATGACTCAATTTTACAGAAATGCTTTTTTCAACGATAGAAGAAGAAACAAGTTCCGCTACTCCCGTATCAGAAATATAGTAAACAGCAATATCATGCTTACTTGTGTCAAAATTTTGAGGTATAGGGAAAAGCACCTCTACACTTCCGTCAGGTTGAACTGCTACGCCATTATTAGTCGCAGTAATATCATACGCAACAAAATCCTTAGCATTAGGCACAACCGACTTTAC
>JAZSAC010000147.1:0-16351 GCA_045601645.1 Acutalibacteraceae bacterium
TTTCTGCAATTAATGAAAAACCGAAACATTACGTTGCCTAATCACAACGACTGCGGAATGATGATTTTTGACCGAAAGCGTCAAGATGTTCATTCGGGTGGCTCAGGTTGCGGTTGTTCTGCATCTGTTTTATGCTCAATAATCCTTAAAAAACTACAAGCCGGCCTACTTCAAAACGTTCTCTTTTGCGCAACAGGTGCTTTAATGTCTCCCACCTCTAGTATGCAGGGTGAAAGTATCCCTTCAATTGCTCACCTTGTCCATTTTACAAATCAGAATTAATAAATATATCCCATTGTTTTTTATGGGATATATTTATTTTAACAACAAAAAACTTATTTCTAAAAAAACTGATTGTCCTTTGCAACTATTGATTTTTAATGGTAATTATGATACAATAAATTGAATATAATATGGTGCTGTACCTATATAATGTGAAAAGTTTAAAATATCGGAGGAAACTATGAAAAAGGATTATTCTGAAATCACACCATATATCAAAAAGCTTGCTGAAATTTCTTGTAACAACAATTGCATTCAGGCTAACATGTATCAAGAACATAATATTTTTCGGGGATTGCGCGATGTCAACGGAAACGGCGTTGCTACAGGATTAACAGAGGTTTCTAAAATAAAAGCAAAAGACAAGGATAAGGAAGGAAACACTATTCCCTGCTTTGGAGAATTGTGTTATAGAGGTATAAATGTACGCGACCTTGTGAATGGTTTTCGTAATGACGACCGTTTTGGCTTTGAAGAAACTGTTTATCTTTTGTTATTTTCAAATTTGCCAACAAAAAAAGAACTTGATGAGTTTTCAAAAACACTTGCTAACTATCGCAGTCTGCCTGCATCTTTTGTTCGCGATATGATATTGAAAGCTCCCGGCAAAGATATGATGAATATGCTTTCACGTTGTGTTTTGGCTCTTTATTCTTACGATAACAATCCTGACGATATATCAATTCCCAATGTGCTTCGTCAAAGTATGCAACTTATAGCAACATTTCCGTTATTATCGGTTTACAGCTATCAGTCATATCAGCACTATCATCAAGGAAAAAGTTTATTTATACATTTGCCTAATCCTCAATATTCTACTGCTGAAAACCTGCTTAGTCTATTGCGTGAAAACGGAGAATTTTCGCCACTGGAAGCAAAAATTCTTGACCTTGCAATGGTTCTTCATGCCGAGCACGGCGGCGGAAATAATTCAACCTTTACAACCCATGTTGTAACATCTTCGGGTACCGATACCTATTCTTCGGTTGCAGCGGCATTAGGCTCTTTAAAGGGTCCGCGTCACGGCGGTGCTAATATTAAAGTTGTCAAGATGTTTGATGACATGAAGGCAAATATAAATATAAATGATAAGGGACAAATAAAGGATTATCTCTCAAAATTGCTCGATAAGCAATGCTTCGATAAAGCCGGTTTGATTTATGGAATGGGTCATGCTGTTTACTCTTTATCTGACCCACGCTCTGACATTTTGAAAAACTGTGCACACGACCTTTCTGTTGAAAAGGGTTGTGAGGAAGACTATATGCTTTATGAAACGGTTGCAAAAATGGCTCCCGAAATAATTTCTGAAAAAAGGAAAATGTATAAAGGTGTCAGTGCTAATGTCGATTTTTATTCAGGACTTATTTACCGTATGCTCGATTTACCATGTGAGTTATTTACACCTATTTTTGCAGCATCTAGAATTGCCGGCTGGAGTGCTCACAGAATAGAAGAAATACAAAATGCAGGTAAAATAATTCGTCCGGCATATATAAATGTAAAAGCAGACCGAGAATATATTGAATTATCTAAACGATAAGTAGGTCAAGAGGAATTAAAATGAAAATTATTATAGTAGGTTGCGGTGCAATAGGAACAACTCTTTTATCAAATTTATCAGCCGAAGGTCACGACATTATTGCTATTGACCAAGACCCTAAAGTAGTGGAAGAAATAAGTAATGTTTATGATGTTATGACAATATGCGGAAACGGTGTGGATAATGATGTTTTAAACGAAGCAAATCCTGCCGAAAATGATTTGTTTATTGCGGTAACCGATTCCGATGAAATGAATATGCTTGGTTGCTTCCTTGCCAAACGATTAGGGGTAAAGCACACCATTGCACGTATAAGAAATCCTGAGTATAATGACCAAAGCCTTAATTTTTTAACCCATGAGTTAGAAATATCCATGGCAATCAATCCCGACCTTTTAGCAGCACGTGAATTGTTTAATATCCTTAAGTTTCCCTCTGCCGTTAAGATTGAGTCTTTTTCAAAAGGCAATTTGGAAATGATTGAATTTAATCTGAAAAACAATTCATTACTTGATGGCGTTTCGTTAGTAGAATTACGAGAAAAATATAAATCAAAAATCTTGGTTTGTTATGTTAGACGCGGTGATGAAATAGTAATACCACGAGGTGATTTTATACTTAAAAGCGGTGACCATATTGGAATTACTGCTTCTTCAATTGAAATCACACGACTATTTAAATCTTTAAAGGTGCTGAAAAAGCAAGCACGAGACATAATGATTTTGGGCGGTAGCCGAACCGCATACTATCTTGCAGAAATGCTTACGGCTATTGGAAACAATGCAAAAATTATAGAGCGCAACGAATCAATTTGTTCAGAACTGTGCGAAGCGGTACAAAATGCCGTTGTTATTCACGGTGATGGCTCACAACAGGAATTACTATTAGAGGAAGGTCTTTCCTCTATGGATGCATTTGTTGCTCTGACCGGAACGGCAGAACAAAATATACTTGTTTCAATCTATGCAGCATCTCAAGGTGTATCAAAGGTAATAGCCAAAGTCAGTCGTGAAGAATTGATTCCAATGGCTGAAAATTTGGGGCTGGATTGTGTCGTTTCTCCCCAAAGGATTGTTTCGGATGTTCTTTTAAGATACACACGTGCTTTGAACAACTCTCTTGGAAGTAATATTGAAACCTTATATAAATTGTGTGACGGTAGAATTGAAATAATAGAGTTCAATGCCAAAGAAGACTCTAACCTAACTTCAATTCCATTAAAGAACCTTAAAATTAAATCGAATATCCTTATAGCAGGGATAACCCGCAACCGAAAAACCATAATACCTGCAGGTAATGATATAATTTTACCCGGTGATAATGTTATAATTATCGCAAATGGTCACATTTTGCAGGACCTTGCAGATATTTTAAAGTGAGGCTGACGCTGTATGAACAAAAAAATGGTTTTATACATGGTCGGTAGAATTTTGCAATTTCTGGCAATATTGCTTTGCCTTCCGATTACAATAGGAATAATTTATAATGAAGCTCAGCTTTGGAGTTATATATACATTTCGGCAGTCTCGCTTGTTTTAGGTATACTGCTAACACGGTTTTTCAGTAGAGGCGACCGAACAATTTTTGCTAAAGAGGGATTTGTAATTGTAGCTTTAGCGTGGATTGTAACATCTGCAGTCGGCGCTCTGCCTTCTTTTTTGACCGGAGAAATTCCGAATTATATAGAAGCTTTTTTTGAAACAGTCAGTGGATTCACTACCACAGGGGCATCTATCATCAATAATATAGAAGCATTAAGCCACACAACGCTTTTCTGGCGCAGTTTTACTCACTGGGTGGGCGGAATGGGTGTTCTTGTCTTTATAATGGCAATTTTCCCGAGTGAATCAGGTCGCACTATACACATTATGCGCGCCGAGATTCCCGGCCCTATTGTCGGAAAAATTGTACCTAAAATTCGTGATACTGCAAAAATTTTATACCTTATTTACATTGCAATAACTGTTGTTGGTATAATTATGCTATGGTGTGGCGATATGAACCTTTTTGAGAGTATTGTCCATATGTTCGGTACAGCCGGTACCGGTGGATTTGGCATTAAAAATGACGGAATGGTCGGTTACAGTGCCTACTCACAATGGGTTATTGGATTCTTTATGCTGTTGTTCGGTATCAATTTCAACATTTATTTTTTAATACTTGTAAGACAAATAAAATCCGTATTTAAAAGCACTGAGCTTTGGTGTTATCTAAGTATTATCGGTGTTGCGACAGTATCAATTGCCATTAATATATATTCCCTTATCGGAAATTTTGCCGATACAATTCGACATGCTTTCTTTCAAGTTGCGTCTATTATCACAACCACAGGTTACGCAACATATGATTTTACTGAGTGGCCGTATTTTTCACAGGTAATTCTTATAATCTTAATGTTCATAGGTGGTTGTGCCGGTTCTACGGCAGGTGGATTTAAAATTACAAGGGTAATTTTGCTTTTTAAGGTTATTCGCCGAGATTTTCAGCGAATGCTGCACCCTCGCTCAATTGGTGTAATAAAATTTGAAGGTAAACGAGTTGATACTCAAACTCTTGATAGCTTAGGTGTCTATACAGCTTTATACTTTGTTTTATTTTTCGTAATTTTACTCTTATTATCTCTTGACGGTAATGATTTCGTAACAACCTTCAGTTCTACGGCAGCTTGTTTCAATAATATAGGACCTGCTTTAGGTAATGCAGGACCAATGAACAACTATTCGTTTTATTCTGATGGTGCAAAATTATTACTTTCGTTTGCTATGCTTTTAGGAAGACTTGAGCTTTATCCCATATTATTAGCCTTCTCACCATCAACATGGACCAAAAAATGATTTTATCTATAATAAATAAATTAAACTGACGGTAATCAGTTTAACACCTTTCTATATTTATCATAAAATATAGAGGAGGTGAAAATTTTGAGAAGTTGTAAATGTAACACTCGTTTTGATTGTTCAGTTTTAGCCATCACAGCCGGCTTAATTGTTGGCATAGTTGTTGCTATATTAAGATATACTGCGGTTATCACTATCCCCACCGTATTGTCATGGGTTGCCTTTGGCATTGCGGCAGGTACTCTAATAGTCTTGCTCATTTTGTCAGCAAGTGTTAGGTGTCTTAAGGACTGCGAATGTCCTGCATATCCATTAGTTGTTATCGGTGCGTTGTTAGCTATAGCAACCTCACTTATTCTTTTGGTTGTTACCTTTAGTGCTACAAGTGTACTGGGTGCTATTATTACCGGCATTCTTTGGGGCTCTTTTGCTTTAATCTTTGCCGCAATAGGTTGTATCGTTCGTTGTGCGTCTGATTGCACCTGCAATAACCCTTTTGATAATTAATAATAAAAGCGGCTTGATTTCTGTTCGACACAGAAGCAAGCCGCTTTTATTAACTACATTTTTATTCTTTGTTTTGGTCGATATCACTTTTTTTAATTGCTTCATCATCTTTTATAGCATAAGAAAGATGATTTTGACCATAATTACCATAGCCATAACCATAGCCGCGTCCATAACCGTATTTTCCATACCTGCCATAACGACCATATCTGCCATATCGCCTATAAGCATAATGTGCATTGGCCGTATCAATAGCATTAAGCACAAAACCAAGCATTTTAGTATCACTAAACGCCAAATACTTTAAGGCACCGTATACCTTCTCGGGAGAAGCGGTGTTCCAACGTACAATAAACATTACGCCGTCACACAAATCGGCAATTGGAACAGCCTCTGAAACAAAACCACAGGTTGGCATATCAACAATAATATAGTCGTAATTTTCTCGAAGCTTTTCAAAAACCGCTTCGTAGTTTTTCTTATTAAACTTCTCATTATCGTTGCCGGCAAACATAACATCTAAATATTCCGTAACAGAATTAATCACCTGCAAACATTCAGCTTTGCCTGCAGCTACTTCTGAAATTCCGGTATCAGGAAGTGATTTTTTTCTGTTTAATATACTTTGAAGGTCTCTACCGTGAAGATTCATATCAACCAAAAGTACCGCGTGCTCTGCCGAAGCCAATGATTTTGCAAGATTATATGCAATAGTGGTTTTACCCTCATCATTGACCGCACTTGTTACACCTATAACCTTTGCGTTATTACTTTTTAGCATTTGCCTCAACCGTTGTTTCAATACACGAATTGCCTCTGAAAAACCTGATGAGATAGAACCGTTAGTAATTAAAGAAGTAGCATGACTTGACCTCTTTTTCTTAACAAGCGGAACCTCACAAATACATTTACCGTTAAAATATGTTTCTATATCTGTCTTAGAAAGAATTGTTTTTCCGATGCGCATGTCAATTAGTGCAACTATAACACCTATCAAAAGTCCAACAAATCCCCACAAAAAAACTGCCTTAATCTCTTGTCCTTCATTATAAGGTGTTGTTGACCGCATTGGCTCTGAGCCCTCTATAACCTTCATCTGTGTATCACCTAAAACATATTCGGCAACTTTAGGATAATTGTTAATTAAAGAGACAATTACATCATATGCATCTTCGACAGATGGACTTATAACATTAACCTCAAAAATATTGGTTTCGGCTACCGCTTCTGCCGAAATAGCAGCACTAAACGGTCGACCTAAGTCACTTGCAATGATTTCGGTCAATATTTCCGACTTTATAATATGTGGAAAGGTTTTTGCCATTTGTGATGCCAATATCTGATTATAATTAAAACTATATACAGAAGCACCGTTTCCGGCATCACTTTGTACAAGAGGCGTTATTGTGAAACGAACATTTGTCTTATACAAGGGAACAAATGTAACAGCCGAATAAATATATGCCACTAAAGAAAACACAATTGCCAAAAAAACAGAAACCCACCACAGCTTTTTAAAACTTTTCCAAAAATCCTTCATGATTTCTACTATGCTTTGCTCGGTATCAGCTGTGTTGGCTGGGTTATTCTCTACTTTTTGAAGATTCAATGCCGTTCCTCCTTCCCTACTGTTCTGAATACATATAAAAATCTTCCTCAGGTTGTATGTTGCCAAATGACATTACATCACTGAAAATACAACCGGATATATAACATTTGTTAAGAGAATCTAGGTTGTCATTAATTGTTGTAATATCAACATAATCTTGTCTTACAACCATTAATGCTGCATCAACCGAAGAAGAAATAACCTCAGCATCAACAGTAATTCCACAAGGTGGAGTATCAACAATAACAAAGTCAAACTCTGATTTAACTGCTGTCATTAAATTAGAAAACATTTTGCTGTTTAGCTTTTCTGCCGAATCTGAACACGCCTCAACACAATTAGCGATGTAAAGCCCTGTTTCAGTATCTAATTTAAGAAAATCCGTAATATTACCACCATTAGTTAGATAACGATGTATATCGCGTTCTCTATCCTTACTTATTGTGTTGAAAAAGCGAAATACCGCGGGTTTCTTAAAATCGCAATCCAAAAGAAGAACCTTATGGCCGTTTTGGGCAAGTAAAACTGCCAAGTTGACCGCTGTTGTTGTCTTTCCTTCGTTTTCGGCAACACTGGTTATCATAAAACTCTTTAACTTTTTAGTTCGTTTAAGACTTTCTAATTTAATTGCCATCTTCTTAAAACTATTAATAAATCCATAATTCACCAACGGATTGGTGACGATTAATCGTCGCTTTGAATCAGGAAGTTTTTTGTTTATACTTTTAACATGCATAACCGTTCCAAAAAGCTTGGCTGCCAATTCGTTTTCAATATCCGAAATGTTTTTAACCGTATCGCGCATATATGATATTAATATTATAAGAAATGTTATAGCTATTGCCGAAACGACACCACACAAAACACCTGCCTTAAACGGAGTAACACTTCCGGCAGGACCTGAAGGCATTTGCGGATTAACAACAACATTTATTATTACATTTGAAAAAACATCATCTGTAACCTTTTTATAATTTTTGCTGATTGAGGTCAGCGTTTCAAATGCCCTGTCAGGCGTTGAATCGGTAATATTTATTTTTACTAAATTTGTATCTATTATCTGATTTGAAGTAAGTGTACCTGAAATACTCCTGCCGATATCCTTTTGAACAACTTCTTGCATAGCATCACTTTGAAAAACATCATCAAGTGTCTCGGCTATTTCAACCGTTCTTGCTAATGAAAGAGCTGTTGCTTCGTTGGTATAACCACTTAAATTAATCGACACAGTCATGCTACTGACATACAATGGCTCATGTATATAATTATAATAGGTTGAAGCACCTATAAAACCAGTTACCGCAACAAGTACAATCACCCAAAGGTTTCTCAAAAGGTCTGAAAATATTGTATACAGATTTATTCGGTTTAAATCAAAACGCCTCATCTCACACCTCCGAAACCACAACAACCAGTCGCGTTACCGTAACTGCTTCTTCTATATTGCCGTCAACAGCACCTATTGTATAATATACATCATAAACACCCGGCTTTGATGCATCAACAAATGATGTGTCTATTTGAATTTGGTCTAATGAGTAATTTTTCTGTGTTCTGTTTGTAATGCTTTTAATGTATTGCTTATAGTCCGGCTGTTCACCAACCTTCATATACTCAATATACTTGGTAAGTTTAATTTTTAAATCAGCATAATCTTTAGGTGTAACTATAGCATCCAACGTTATTTCTGTGCTGTCTGCCATGCTATTTGAAACCTTTATATTGACAGGATATCTGCCTTCGGAATTACTGAAATTGCTTGAAATAAGCTTTACATATTGTGTGATGTCACCATCAATAATATCGTTTGCCTTAACATATAAGCTAAGGTTATAATGATATCCGCTCGGCATCATTAAATCATTTGTAAGCTGTATTTCAGGTGGTTTATAATCGGAAAATAATACCTTTTGCTTATATGTTGCAAAATTATTATCGTTGTCACAAACAGCGTAAGTAACCATTATTGTTTTGGGCAAAACAAAATAATTTTTTCGAACCACCTTTATCTTATTAGTTATGTCACCATCCTGCTCATCAGATGCAGTAACATATTGTAACAACTCTTGGTCTGTTGTGTTAACACTTGCTTCTATTACGTCACCAGCCGAGCAACTAATTACAGGTGCAGTATTTTTGCCTAAATTGGTAAAATAAAATATTGTTCCCATAACTAATATTACAGACGATACTACTACAACAATAATACGTAATATTCTCATTTGTCAATCATTCCTCTTCTTAATACATTCAATCCAACTATCTTATAAATAATATGATTAAATATTTTTGCCTTGTATGATGGCTTTAGGGTTATCGTATAATAATTTTTCAGCAAGTGCAGATGAAAAATTAATTGATATAAACGAATGAACCTCCGATAAATCAGGTGTCCGTTGATAACAACTGTGACAATCGCTTGAAACCGCTGTTGCCATATTGTTTGCTAAATACGAATACGCTATTTCTTGTGCTATTCTTCCGTTTCGTCCTGCCAAGCTCATACTGTTTATCTGTAATAGGGCGCCTTTATTTAACAATCTTAGTATATCAATTGGATTTCGCTGAATAAACCCATACCTTTCAGGATGTGCTATCAACGGTATATATCCCAATCTTATAAGTTTGTCAATAATTAACTCTACCCTCAAACTTTGGTCGTCAAATGCAAACTCAATCAAAATATATTTCGTATCGTTTATAGATATGAGCATACCCTCTTCAATAATTTTTTCAATATGATTAACTGCGAATACCTCGGCACCTAGATAAAGGTTTATATCTTTAAACCTTTCATATGCTTTGTTTTTAAAATGTGTAAATCGCTCGTAAATTTCATCTTTAGACAAGCCAAAAGAACGCATATCATTTGTGAGATAGTGTGGTGTCAGAACTATATCAGTCGTACCGTTTTGCACGGCATTTGACAACATCTCAAAGGCTTCTGAGATGTTCTCCGCTCCATCATCAACATCGGGAAGAATATGTGTGTGTAAATCTACCGTGTGATTCACCGCCTTTTTAATAATCTAACATTTATCTAATGCCTGTTCTATGTCGGCAATAATATCATTTATATGCTCAATTCCAACCGACATCCTTATGAGGTCAGGGGTTACTCCGCACTCAATAAGCTGATTGTCGGATAACTGACGATGTGTTGTAGAGGCGGGATGCAAAACACAGGTACGTGCATCTGCAACATGAATTACCGGTGCTGCAAGCTTAACGCTTTCCATAAATCTAGCCGCAGACTCCCTACCGCCTTTTATTCCGAAAGAAACAACTCCGCAGGTTCCGTTTGGCATATATTTTTGTGCTAACTTGTAATATTTATTGTTTTGAAGTCCCGGATAATCAACCCATGCTATTTTAGGATTTGCCAGAAGATACTCTGCAACAACTTTTGCATTGGCACAATGAGCAGGCATTCTAAGATGCAAAGTCTCAATACCGATATTCAATAAAAATGCATTCATCGGAGACATCATCATTCCTATATCCCGCATCATCTGTGCTCTGGCTTTTGCAATAAATGCAGCTTCACCGAATTTTTCAGGATACACAAGACCATGATATGACTCGTCAGGAGCACAAAAGCTTTCATGTCTTTTTGATGCTACCCAATCAAATTTACCAGAATCGACAATGCAACCGCCTAAAGCCATAGCGTGTCCATCCAAATATTTTGATGTCGAGTGTAATACCACATCAGCACCCCATTCAAACGGACGGCAGTTTATGGGTGACGGAAATGTATTGTCAACAAACAAGGGTAAACTGTTTGCATGTGCAATCTTTGCCCAGCGTTCGATATCCAGCACCGTCAAAGCCGGATTTGCAACGGATTCACCGAAAATAAGTTTGGTTTCGGGACGAATTGCCGACTCAATTTCTTCATCGGTTGCATCAGGCGAGATAAAGGTTGTTTCTATGCCCATCTTGCGAAGGGTAATGTTCAGAAGATTAAAGCTTCCACCATAAATTGAATTGGACGAGACAATATGGTCACCAGCTGAGCAAAGTGTGAGAATTGCAGCGGTTGTAGCACCTTGCCCTGATGAACAAAGCATAGCACCGACACCGCCTTCCAATGCGGCAATTTTCTTCTCAACAGCTTCAACCGTCGGATTACTTAATCGTGTATAAAAATGCCCCGAAGCATTAAAATCAAACAAATCTCCCAATGTTTTAGCATCATCATACTTAAAGGTTGTACTTTGATAAATAGGAAGTACCCTCGGTTCCCCGCTTTTGGGGTTATACCCTTCTTGAATACATTTTGTGTTTATATGGCTCACCTTAATGACCCCTTTCAATTTTCAAGGTCGTATTTTAAATTCGCAATTGATTATGTCACAATACAATACATAAAGCATAATGTGTTTTTGAACATAAGCATACAAATATAATTATACATTGTTATTATATCACACAAATTTTATTATTGCAAGTACAAGTAATAGTATGTTTTAGACAAAATTCAAACAATAATGCATACTGCAATTTAAATTGAGCTCTTAAAGAACACCGCAAAGAATTATTTATAAAAATAAATGAATTTACGTTGTTTAGTGTTGACGTAATGCTAAAAAGTGGTTAAAATATAATGGTAAAAATATTTTCAAAAGGGGAAGCTTATATGGCAAAAATTTCACCGTCGCTGTTAGGCTGCGACTACTTAGAATTAAAAGATTTATTAGAAACCCTAAAGAACTGCAAAACAGATATGTTGCACCTTGATGTTATGGACGGACTTTTCGTTCCCAATATGTCTTTCGGTACTCCTGTAATTGATGCAATTGCTAAGCACACAGATTTACCTTTAGATGTGCATCTTATGATTGACCGTCCCTTGCGTTACATAAAACAGTTTGCTAAACATGCCGAATATCTCGGTTTTCATTATGAGGCAGGCTCACCCATCGAAGAAACTCTTGATGCCATAAAGGCTGAAGGGGTAAAAACATGTCTTACCATAAAACCCGCCACTGACCCTCAAGAAATATTTAAATATTTAGATAAGTGCGATATGGTTTTAGTTATGTCGGTTGAACCGGGCTTTGGCGGACAGGCTTTCTTACCATCAGCTTTAACAAAGCTTCGCGATTTGCGTGCCGAATGCAACCGCAGGGGACTTAATGTTCTGCTTGAAGTTGACGGCGGAGTTAATCTTGAAACAGGAAAACAATGTGTTGAAGCCGGTGCCGATATTTTGGTTGTCGGTAGTTTTCTCTTTAAATCTGATGATATAACTGAATGTGTAGAAAAATTTAAAAAGTTATAATTTACGATAACGGTCGGTGACATAGCGCTGAACCAATAACTGCGACCGCATTTTTTGCACAAATCTCTATACCATATTCAATCGTTATTGCACGTTGAATTGCGGAAGAGATTACCCTGTCGGCGAAATTAAGCTCCAAATTTTTTAAAAGTATGCTGTTTCGGCTTTGTAAAAAAAGACGGTATAAACCCTTGTAATGATATAAACACGATTTTATATATCGACTTTTTTCTGATAAAAAAAGTGTTTCAATAGCCGAAAGCATACTGTTGCAGTTGTTAAATTCAAGTCCCGTCCAATATGTCTGTACAGCTTTTGCTTTTGCTGTCACATGGCACTTTTGGTTTTTTTCTTCAGGTATATAAAAAATCTCACACCCGCCGGAAAAATCTGGGTAAATTTCAATTATAAATTTTGTTGAATCGGTTTTAAATCCGCTTTGAAGTGCTGCAACATAAAGAAGGTCGGTTAAAGCACGGTCACCGAGCTTAAAATCGTTCTCGAAAAGCAAAACATCTATATTGTATTTTACTGTTTCTGCTTCTGTGAGTATAACTCTTAATTTTCCGTTTTCGCAAAAAGCCGTCATGGTCACCCTCCAATATTTTTTAATACTATTATATAAATCATTTTTGCCAATGTGTATGTCCGTTGCTTTAGAATTTTTGTGACCTAAAATGTCAACAATAACAAAAAGCAAAGGAGGTGCATTATGCAGGATAACCAACTTGATAATAAACCAAAAGCCACAACCGGCGCGCTGATTTTAAAGTCGGCAGCATGGACCTTAATAGCTCTTTCGCTTATAGCAATCGGCTATATCGGTGCCGGTTATCTTTTCGGATTTTAGGTTGTTTCCTGTCGGCAAAGTTTTGCAGAAAGGATTTTTAAAATGAAAAACTATACTTTCCTAAAATCAGGCTCAGATGTGCGCGGATTCGCAAGTGACATCTTAGGCAACGAAATCAATCTTACAAATGAAGCGGTTTATGATATTACCTCAGCCTTTGTGCTTTTTCTCGTTAAAAAGACCAATAAAAGTGCTAACGAACTAACCGTTTCAGTCGGACACGACTCAAGAATTACCGCTGCCAGAATAAAGGCCGAAGTAATAAAGGCATTATCAACAGCAGGTGTTACTGTTTATGATTGCGGACTTTCTTCAACACCTGCCATGTTTATGACAACTGTTATGGCAGGCTGTGACGGTGCTGTTCAAATAACCGCAAGCCACCACCCTGCAGACCGAAACGGTTTAAAATTCTTCCTTACTTCAGGAGGCTTGGATTCGTCTGAGATTGCCGAAATAATCTCAGACGCCAATATAAAAAAATGCGTTTCATCTCTAAAAAAGGGAAAAGTTGAATCTCGAAATTTCATGGATGAATATGCGGCTTTTTTACGCGGAATTATTTGTTCAGAGCTTAATTGCTCCGAACATGATAAGCCTTTAAAAAATTATAAAATTGTTGTCGATGCTGGCAATGGTGCCGGCGGCTTTTATGCAGAAAAGGTTCTTAAAGTGTTGGGTGCCGACACAACCGGCAGTATTTTCTTAGAGCCTGACGGAATGTTCCCTAACCATATACCCAACCCCGAAAATGCCGATGCAATGGCAAGCATTTGCAACGCTGTTTTAAGTTCAAAGGCCGATTTAGGTGTTATTTTTGATACCGATGTTGACCGTGCCGGCTGTGTTGACAGCAATGGCGTAGAAATAAATCGCAACCGCCTTGTTGCTTTAGCTTCCGCTATAGTGTTGGAAAAAGAACCAAATTCTACAATTGTAACCGATAGTGTTACCTCTTCGGGATTAAAGGATTTCATTGTAAACGATTTAGGTGGCAAGCATCACCGCTTTAAAAGAGGATATAGAAATGTTATAAACGAAGCAATTCGTCTTTGTGAAAACGGCATCAATGCACCTTTAGCCATTGAAACATCTGGCCACGCCGCTCTAAAAGAAAACTATTTCTTAGACGACGGTGCATATTTAGTAACTAAAATTATTATAAAAATGGCAAATCTGGGAAAAGAAAATAAGAGCATTTCGGATTTAACGGCATCATTAAAAATGCCTGCCGAAGCAAAAGAGCTGAGATTTAATATTACCGCTGATGATTTCAGAACATACGGTGAAAATGTAATTACACAGCTTGAAAATTGGTGCAGGTCACAAGAAGGCTTTGTAATTGCCGACGACAACAGAGAAGGCTTACGCGTCAGCGTTGATGATGGCTGGTTCTTGTTGCGCTTAAGTGTACACGACCCTGTTATGCCGCTCAACATCGAGAGTGATTCCGTTGGAGGCGTTAAAAAAATCATCGAAAAGTTATCCGTATTTTTACAAAATTTCGACCAGCTTAACACAGATTGCTTAAAGTAGGTCTTGTTTATGATTAAAAATTTGAAAGGCAGCATTATGTTGCTTATTGCAACAATTATATGGGGAAGCGCCTTTGTGGCACAAGAAAGTGCCTCGCGATATATTGGCTCGTTTACCATCAACTGTTTACGCTCGCTTATTGCAGTTGCTGTGCTTATTCCTACTGCTTACATATTTAAATTTAACCGACAAAAAACACAAGCAACAAAAGAAAAACTGTTCACAAAAACAACTGTCTTTGCGGGAATAATCTGTGGCTTGGCTTTATCGGTTGCTGCAAATTTGCAACAATTCGGGATTATGTTTAATTCAGAACTAAGGGAAGGCAGCTCTGATAAAGCAGGCTTTTTAACAGCAATGTATATCATTTTTGTACCTCTTTTTTCCTGCTTTATAGGAAAAAAGCTGCGATTTTCTATGCTAGTAGGCGTAGTTTTAAGCGTTTTTGGATTATATTTTATAAGCATTTCAGAAAACTTTTCGATATCTACAGGTGACATAAGCTTATTATTATGTGCTGTGGCTTTTGCTTTACATATTATGATAGTAGACGGCTTTGTGTCTAAAGTTGACGGAATTGCTCTGTCGGCAGTACAATTTCTAACGGTAGCCATAACATCAGGCATTCTAATGCTTATTTTCGAGCGCGACTGTATTACTGTACAAAACCTAACATCAGCCGCTTTGCCTGTTATTTTCTGCGGTGTTCTATCATCAGGAATTGCTTATACTTTACAAATCATCGGTCAAAAGAACTGTGAACCGACAATTGCCAGCATTATTATGAGTTTAGAGTCACTGTTTTGTTTGATAACAGCATCTATTTTCAATAAAAGTTTGCCAACTTTACGCATGATGCTCGGTTGCCTACTCATGCTAACAGCTATTCTTGTTATTGAAACACCTTTTACCGACCGTATGTTTGCTAAAATTTTTAAGCGTAAAAAATCATATGAAAAATTATAAAATTATTCGTTCCAAAAGACGTTCAATGGCATTAGAGGTGTCGCGCGACTATCAGCTTTTGGTAAGAGTTCCTTTTTCAACCTCAGAAAAGATAATTGAAAACTTCGTTGAATCGCACAAACAGTGGATAGAAAAAGCGCTTTTACAACAAGCTGAACGCCAAGCAAAATACCCCGAACCTACCGAACAGGAAATTGTAAAATTAAAAAATAAAGCGCACAAAGTTTTGCCCGACAAGGTTAAACATTTCAGTGCCATCACAGGTTTTGTGCCGACAAGCATCAGAATCACTTCGGCTAAAACCCGTTTTGGCAGTTGTAACGGCAAAAATGCAATTTGCTTTTCATATAGGCTTATGCAATATCCTGACAGCGCCGTAGATTATGTCGTTTTGCATGAATTAGTGCATATAAAACACCACAACCACAGTAAAAGGTTTTGGGAAACCCTACAATCCTTCATGCCGGATTATAAGGAACGCAAAAAACTTTTAAAATAACAAAATTTAAAGCCTCTCATTCTTGTTTGATGAGAGGCTTTTATACTTATAAAAATGTGTCTTAACTATTTGTTTTATTATAAAGAGAACGGCTCTCTTAAAAACCGTTTTATTCGTGTTCTTTTAACCAAGCATCTGCTTTTTGTTTAGAAATGCTTTTGATATTTTCATTAGGATAAGGTGATTCTTCGCCTCCGTTTAGGTATAAAAACAACCTGCCGTCAGGCATTTCATAAAGTGTCTCCTCATATCCGTCAGCTTGACCGAAGACACCGAAAGTAACACGTTTAATAAGCGTTGCACTATCGGTATCATATTCGCGTTTACATATAACTTTTTTCATAATTTATCCCTTCCTAAAACGATTTTTATTTTAAAACAAATATCTGTTTTAAATTTATTTTATGACAAAAACAAAAAAATTATTACCAAACA
>JAZSAC010000148.1:0-5903 GCA_045601645.1 Acutalibacteraceae bacterium
AAAACGAATTTATTATAAACGGAAAAGATACCTATACCTCTCCAAAGGAATATGTTGTTGAGGGAGATTGGTCTAATGCGGCATTCTTTATGGTGCTTGGTGCTATCGGCGGTAAGGTGACAATAAAAAATCTTGATTTAAACTCTAACCAAAGCGACAAAATGCTTTTACAGGCACTATGTCTTGCAGGAGTGAATTATACCGTTTCAAACAACGAGATAACCGTAGAAAAAAGTGAAATAAAGCCTTTCTCTTTCGATGTGTCGGGTTGCCCTGATTTATTCCCAATACTATCTGTTTTGGCTTGTGGTGCAAAAGGCAAATCAATTTTATATAATGCAGAAAGATTAAGAATAAAAGAAAGCGACCGAATAAAAACGACAAAAGAATTGATATTAAATCTTGGTGGCAATGCAGAAGAATCTAATAACAGTTTAATTATATACGGAAGCGGAAAATTAAGCGGTGGAAAGGTAGAAAGTTTCAATGACCATAGAATTGCGATGTCTGCTTTTGCGGCAAGTGCAATTTGTGAAAATGATGTTATTTTAAAGGATGTACAAGCAATAGATAAATCCTACCCATCGTTTATGGAAGATTTTGTAAGTATCGGAGGAAAAGTGAATGTCATCTCAGATAGGTAAAAAGATAAAAGTCAGCATTTTCGGCGAATCTCACGGAACGGCTATAGGTGCGGTTATTGAGAATTTGCCCGCAGGAGAAATAATTGATTTTGATGAGCTACAAAGCTTTTTAAAGCGCCGTCAAGGTGGAAATAACAAATATTCTACTCCGAGAAAAGAAGCGGATATACCCGAAATTGTATCAGGCATCAAGGACGGCATAACAACAGGTGCACCTCTTTGCCTTTTTATAAAAAATGAAAATAAAAGGTCTGAGGATTATAAAATTGATATTCCGAGACCGGGACATGCGGATTTTACCGCCCATATAAAATATAACGGCTTTTGTGATTTAAGGGGCGGGGGGCATTTTTCGGGCCGACTTACGGCACCTATTTGTGCTATTGGTGGAATCTTATTACAGATTTTAAAAAGAAAAGGAATAGAAATTGTTGCACATCTATCCTCAGTAGGTGAGACTAATGATAATAAAATTGACACCCTCTCACTAAATCACGAACAATTAAATAAAATAAAATCCGGCAATTTCCCTACGTTTTCAGATAGTGTCGGAGAACAAATACAAAATTTGATTTTAAGTGTGAGAGAAGAAGGCGACTCTATCGGTGGATGTGTTGAGTGTGGAATATACGGTCTTGATGCAGGAATCGGTGAGCCCATGTTTGAAGGAATTGAAAATGCTGTGGCTTCAGCTGTTTTCGGTATCGGCGCAGTAAAAGGAATTGAATTCGGTGCAGGATTTGCTTCTTCTAAAATGAAGGGCTCGGAGAACAACGATGCATTTTATATGGATGATGATACAGTAAAAACTAAGACGAATAACCACGGAGGAATACTTGGCGGGATAACATCAGGAATGCCAATTATCTTTAATGTGGCATTTAAGCCTACACCATCTATTTCTAAAAATCAGCAAAGCATCAGTTTTAGTGAAAAGAAAAATGTAGCGCTATCTACAAATGGCAGACATGACCCTTGCATTGCCGTTCGTGCAGTGCCTTGTATAGAAGCAATAGCTGCCATAGTTATATCGGATTTTATATTATAGAGGTGAACTACAACAATGGATTTAGAAGAATTAAGAAACGAAATAGATGTAATTGATGATGAAATTTTAAGGTTATTTTTAAAACGGATGGAAACAGCTTCCAAGGTTGCCGATTACAAAAAAGAGAACAACCTTTCAACCTTGCAAAAAGGCAGAGAAAGAGAAATACTAAAAAAGGCAAGTGAAAAATCAGGCGAGGAAATGGCAGATTATTCAAGAATGCTTTTTTCGTGCCTTATGGATTTAAGCAAAAGCTATCAAAATAAAAGAAATGCAAAATCAGGCGAGTTTTCGATAAAAATTACAAAAGCGCTTGAAACAACTCCGCAAATTTTTCCGCAATCGGGAACGGTTGCGTGTCAAGGTGTCGAAGGAGCTTATTCACAAATAGCTTGCGACAGACTTTTTAAAAACCCCGATATTAAGTATGTTAAGACATTTGAAGATGTATTCAAGGCGGTCGAAAAAGGGAGCTGTACTTACGGAATATTGCCTATTGAAAATTCCATTCACGGAACAGTAATTGCAGTTTATGACCTTATGAAAAACTATCATTTTCATATTATCAAAAGCGTTAAGCTTAAAATCAACCACGCACTTATGGCAAACAAGGGAACTTCTCTTTCGGATATTACGGAAATTGTTTCTCACGAGCAAGCAATCGGTCAATGTTCTGAATTTTTAAAGAATTTTCCCGATATAAAGATAACTGTTTGTGAAAACACAGCGGTTGCGGCAAAGCTTGTAGCAGACTCCAAAAGAACAGATATTGCTGCGATTTCTTCGCCTGATTGTGCTGAAAACTACGGTCTTTCCATTGTTGATGAAAATATAGCGAATTCCGATAGCAACTTTACAAGATTTATTTGTATTACAAAAGAACTTCTTATTTATCCCGGTGCCGACAGAATCAGTATTATAATGAATCTTCCTCATACACCCGGTTCACTCAACAGCACTATTTCAAAATTTGCAATGGCAGGACTCAATCTAACAAAGCTTGAATCAAGACCGATTGCAGGTAGAGATTTTGAATTTTCTTTCTATTTTGATTTAGAGGCATCTATATACGCAGAGGAAACAAGGCGTATTTTAGATGAGCTTTCCGCAGGGAATAATAATTTAATATTCCTTGGAAGCTATTTGCAAATATAAAGGAGCATTTTATGATATACGGTTGTATAGGAGAACACCTAAAGCATAGTTTTTCAAAGGAAATACATAATTACCTCGCAGATTATGAATACGAGCTTTGTGAAATTTCGAAGGATTGTCTTGATGCTTTTATGAAACATCATGATTTTAAGGCTATCAATGTGACTATTCCTTATAAAGAAGCCGTTATACCTTACCTTGACTGTGTTGACAAAGCCGCAAAAGAAATCGGTGCTGTAAATACGATAGTAAATAAAAACGGTAAGCTATACGGATATAATACGGATTTTTACGGAATGAGTATGCTCATATCACACGCCGGAATAGATTTAGAAAATAAAAAGGTGGCTATTCTCGGAACAGGCGGAACATCTAAAACGGCAAGAGCCGTCTCAACCTCGCTTTCAGCAAAAGAAATTATAACTGTTTCACGAACTAAAAGCACGGACACTGTAACCTACGAGGAACTATATAAAAATTATCATGATTTGGACATTATCATAAATACAACACCTCTCGGCATGTTTCCGAACAATTTTACAAAACCAATTGATATTACTAAATTCCCAAAACTTTCGGGCGTGATTGACGCGGTATATAACCCGCTTAAAACAGCTCTTATACTCGATGCTCAAAAGCGTGGAATAAAGGCTGAGGGTGGACTATATATGCTTGTTGCACAAGGTGTATTGGCATCCGAAATATTTTTGGATAAGAAATATGATAATGAAAAGCTTGACGAGGTTTTTGAAAAAATTGCAAGGCAAAAAGAAAATATTATTCTTGTAGGTATGCCATCGTCGGGGAAAAGCACAATCGGAAAGGAAATAGCGAAAAGACTCGGTCGAGTTTTTTATGATACGGATGAACTTATTGAAGAAAAATCGAAAATGACAATATCTCACATTATTACCTCATTGGGTGAAGAAAAGTTTCGTGAGCTTGAAAGTGATGTAGTAAACGAAATATCAAAGACAACAGGAGTCATCATTGCTACGGGAGGCGGTGTTGTGTTAAAAGATGAAAATATAACGGCACTATCTCAAAATGGCAGAATCTATTTTTTAGATAGACCGCTTGAACAGCTTTTACCAACCGAAGACAGACCTCTCACAAGTACCAAGGCGGCATTAACTAAAAAGTATAATGAAAGATATGGTATTTACGAAAGAGCAGCCAATGTTAAAATAGAGGCATCCGGCGATATAGAAACAGTAACAAATGCTGTAATTGGAGGTTTCTTGAAATAAAAATATATGTTATAAATGGTCCTAATCTAAATATGCTTGGCATACGTGAACCTGATAAGTACGGAACTGAAAGTTATGAAAGTCTGCTTGCCTTACTTAATAAGCACTCCAAGAAAAATAACTATGAATTGGTTTGTTATCAATCCAACCACGAAGGCGACCTAGTGGACAAAATTCAAGAGGCTTATTTTGAAAAAGCAGACGGAATTGTTATAAATCCAGGTGCATACACACATACAAGCATTGCTATTTTAGATGCACTTAATTCAGTAAAAATACCCGCAGTTGAGGTGCATATTTCGGATGTGTCAAAGCGTGAGGAGTTCAGACAAACAAGTTATGTCCGTATGGCAGCAGAAAAAACAATTATGGGACACGGATTAAAAGGCTGTTTTGAAGCAATAGAATATTTACTTTCGTGATAGAAAAATAAAAACTAAGAGGCAAAGATACTTTAATCGGTATCTTTGCCTCACGCCTTTTTTGGTAGTATAATTATAGCTGTTATTTAGGGATTATTGCAGAATTTATATAAAAATAAATGTAATCAAGGTTTTCACCGGTTGACTTTTGGGTGAGAGACCTAAAAAGCCAAAGTACTCTTTTGTGTTACTTGGTTTTTTTATTTAGTTTGTAGCAAGGCTTCGCATTGATTTTCTTCTTGTTTGGCACTCTTTTCAATGGTATAATAAAAATAATAAATTAGAATTTGCCACTGGATAGAAAAACAATGGGTGGATTAACTGTCCATTGACTCTTTTTTGTGGTTTGCCATAGAATATTAGGCGGAGGTGTTAGGGCGTGATTGATAAAAAAAATTTTGGTTCTTATATAAAAACGAAACGACTTGAAAAAAACTATTCTCAAAAAGACTTGGCAGAAATGCTGTACGTTTCTGAGGGCGCCGTCAGTAAATGGGAACGAGGGGTTTCTTATCCGGATATTACACTAATCAGTGATATATGTCATATTCTAGGCATCTCAGAGCATGAGTTTATAACCGCGAGTAATGACACAGAAACGAGAAAAATAAAGACACAAGCAAAAAAATGGTCCGCACTTGTTACAGTATGGGATTTGTTTTTTTACATAGGATATGGCGTTACACTGCTAACCTGCTTTATTGTCAATCTGTGTGTAAACAAAACACTGGATTGGTTTTTTATTGTTTTAGCCTCTTTGATTTTAGCGGCAACTTTTACTACCACACCAAAATTCATTAAAAAATATAGGTTGCTGATAAATGTTGTAACTGAGTTTACTGCTTTGATATTGTTGTTATTTGTGTGCGTATTATATACGCAAGGCAATTGGTTTTTAATAGCTTCTTTTTCGATTTTTGCAGGTGTAGGCATCATTTTTATACCGATATTCATTTCTGTTTATAACCCACCTATGTTTATTAAACGGAATAACGCAATAGTATCGGTTGCTGTTGATTTCATTTTGTTGACAATACTAATGATGATAATTTACGAATATACCAATTCTAATAATAATTGGGTGTTTTCCATATACCTGCCGATTGCGCTGTTTACAATGCTGCTGCCATTGGCACTGATTGGTATAATAAAATATACAAGGATTAATAAATTCTTAAAAACAGGATTAAGTGTTTTCTCAAGCCTTATTATTACATGTGGGGTTCCGTATTTTGTTTGGTATATTTTGCAAAGAAATAATATTGATGGAGAAATAAATTTTACTTTTCCTCCAAACTTTACAGATTGGTCAAACGCTGTTATGATTAGCAGTAACACCGTGTCTATTATAATATTATCCATATTAATAGTGGCAACTGTATTT
>JAZSAC010000149.1:0-12226 GCA_045601645.1 Acutalibacteraceae bacterium
CCCATCCACTTCTTATTTTAACAGTTACAGGAATAGGTACTGCTTTTACTACTGCACTTACTATTTCCTTTATTTTTTGCTCATCAAATAAAACCTTTTCAATACATTCATTCATACTACCCATTATATTCTACCCCTTTATATGCGGAAAATCAAATAACAATACATTTTTTGTGCTATTTGTAACTGCAACACGTTCATCTACACCGAAATCAGCCAACCATATAACACCACTTTGGTCAGCCGCAATAGGTAAACTATCACGCAATGAGCTGTCAATTTTATTTTCATTAAATAATTTTTTTAAACTTTTTGTAACTCCCCTGCCCTTTATCTTGATAAAATCACCTGTTTTTCGACCTCTGATAATTATCTCGCCGTTTATTTTATCACAATCAGCAGCATTTTTTAATAACAAATTGTTAATTCTATTTGTATTTTTTATTTCTTCTAATGATTCAATGGTTATTTTAACTCCATTTACTACGCAGGGGTAATTTGAAACTGTTTTTTCTACAATTAATTCTTTCTTGTCTTGTTTATACACAAAACGAAGTATTCCATTTTGCAAAACCGCAGAATAATCACACCCAACACTCCTACGGCCTTTACCAATTTTAAGAAGTTCGTTACACGCATCTAAATAAACATGTTCGAAATGCTCCGACACCTTAATTTCATACAGCATTGTAATCAAACGATTTCTTATTGCGGTATGAAGTAACATAAGCTTTTCAACATCCAAACCATCTTGACTAAAACATTCTTCAAATGCCTCTTCGGCTGTTATTTTTAAAAATGAAGCATCCTCACGCAGACGTTCACTCATGAGGGCTGTATTCATAATAACCGATGAATTAACATTTCTTAACGCAGGTACAACACTATGTCTTATTCTGTTTCTTTTATATGTTTGATTGTTGTTTGTAGAATCAACGCAAAATTCATAATTCTTATCATGTAAAAATTTTTCTATTTGCTCACGTGTAACCAAAATCAACGGTCTGATAATATTATCCCTAACAGGCGGTATGCCGCACATTCCCGATATCCCTGTGCCACGGGCCATATTATACAAAACTGTTTCAATATTATCATTTGCTGTATGTGCCGTTGCTATAATACCATGCGAAACACGATTTAAAAAATCATATCTCAAATGTCTTGCAGCAAGTTCTATGCTTTCATGATTTTTGGCCGCGGCTGTTTTTATATCTATACTTTCACAAAAAAGCTCAATGTCTAATTCATCACAAAGCTTACGTACAAAACGTTCATCACGGTCGGACTCATCATTTCGTAGCATATGATTAAGATGCGCCGCATAAAGACTAAAACCGTATTTTGCCTTTAATTCAAGCATTACAAGTAACAGCGCAACCGAATCTGCACCGCCGGATAAAGCAACTGTTACCTCTTTAACACCATCGAGCATGCCGTAACGCTCGATAGTTAAATCAACTTTATTTATCATCAGCCAATCACATCTCTTGTTGAAAAACGGGTATACATGCCGTCCCAATAAAGTTCAACCGTATCAAGTCCACCGTGACGATTTTTTGCCACAATACACTCAGCTTTATGTTCATCTATTTGGATATTAGGGTCACTATTTTCATTTTGATAGTAAATATCCCTATATAAAAACAATACTATATCTGCATCCTGTTCGATAGAACCCGATTCTCTAAGGTCTGATAATGCTGGCTTATGCGACTTTCCCTTTGTTTCGGTTCCACGTGAGAGCTGAGCGCATACCATTACGGGTATCTGCAACTCTTTTGCCATAATTTTAAGATTTCTGGTAATATCCGAAACCTCTTGAACGCGACTTTCGGTTCTTTTTGCCGATTGCATAAGTCCTAAATAATCAATAATTACAAAATCAACATCCTTCATTCGCTTTAATTTTGCCTTCATTTCGGCAACCGTTATACCTGATGTCTCATCAATATATAACTTTGTTGTTGATAAGTTTTGACTTGCTTGGTTAAGCCTTGTCCACTCGTCAGGTGACAATTCACCCGTACGCATCTTGCCTGACTCAATCATTGCTTCACTGGAAAGCAATCGCTGTGCCAATTGGTCACGGCTCATCTCAAGTGAGAAAAAACAAACCTTTTTACCCGACTGTACGGCAACATTTCTTGCTATGTTAAGTGCAAATGCAGTTTTTCCCATACCGGGACGAGCACCGACAATAATTAAATCAGAACGATTAAGTCCGGTTATAACCTTATCTAATCCGGAAAAACCGGTCGAAATTCCAATATAATCCTTACGAGTTTCAGGGTCACTTATTTTAGAAAGTCGAACAAAGGTTTCACCCTCTATTACATCACGTAGAAGTTTTAAACCTGTAACATCTCTACCCTGTCTAATATCATATATCTTTTGCTCGGCAGTTTCCAATAACATGTTGGCATCGGTGGCACCACCTTGTGCCATTTCTATAATATCGCGTGAGGATATGATAAGAGAACGAACATAAAACCGTTCTTTGACAATATCAGCATAAGTAGTAATATTTGCAGATGATGGAACACATTGAGCTAACGACGTAAGATATGCCTTGCCACCGGCAGCATCGAAAACGCCGTCATCCTTTAACTTTTCCAATACTGTTATAAAATCAATTGTTTGATTAGAAGCATTCATGCTGCTTAACACCTCAAAAACGCGTCGATTCTGAGGTACATAGAAATGCTCAGCTCTAAGCTTATCGGCAATTTGGTTGATACTGGGCGGGTCAATAAGAATTGCACCCAACACCGATTGCTCTGCTTCGTTTGAAAATGGCAAAGAAGCTCCTTCAAACCGCTGAGAATTAAAATTGTCAGCCACCTGTTTCACCCTCTTAAATAATAATCCTTAATTATTCTTCAACCCGTACGGTAACCTTTGCAGTTATACCGGTATAAAGCTTAACCTCAGCAATGTATTCACCATACGCCTTTATATCATTTACGGCAATTTTCTTTTTGTCAACCGAAACACCGTATTTTTGATTGATTTCTATTGCTATCTCTTTTGAAGTTATAGAACCGAACAGTTTACCGTTTGAACCCGCTTTAGCATGAATAACTACTTCCTTGCCATCAATTTTTCCTGCCGACTCATTAGCAGCTTTAATTTCCTCAGCCAAATGGTGTGCCTTAGACGATTCACGATTCTTCAACTCATTCATAGCTGTAGCATTAGCTTCAACTGCTAATTTCTTCGGGAAAAGAAAATTACGAGCATACCCCTCGGAAGCGTTAACCATTTCACCTTTTTTGCCAAGACCTTTAACATCTGAGTTAAGGATAACTTTCATTACATTCACCAAATCCTTCTATTACTATCGATTTATTTTTTTATTTCCTTTTTATACTCATTTATAGCAGTTTTCAAACGTTCCTTTGCCGTATCAAAGCTATCAACAGCCATTTGACAGGCGGCCATAGTTCTATGCCCTCCGCCACCTAATTTTTCCATAATTATCTGAACATTCATTCCACCGAACGAACGAGCAGAAATATTTATTTCGCTACCATATCGACACAAAACAAAAGAGCCTAAAACACCGCTTATACCCAACAGCTCGTCAGCCGCCTGAGCAGCTGCAATTCTTGTATTTGAATCAACTGTTTTATTAACTGCAATTGCACAATCGTCATACAATTCTGCCGAACCAACAATTTCAGCACGCAGCTTATAAGAATCCATAGAGCCTGAGAACAATTTTTTAACTGTGACAGGGTCGGCGCCGCGATTTCTTAAAAACGCTGATGCCTCAAAAGTACGAACTCCTGTATTCAAAACAAAATTACGGCTATCAAGCATAATTCCCGAAAGCAAGGCTTCCGCTTCAAACTGACCCACACTCTTAGGACACATATACTGCAATAATTCTACAACCATTTCACAGGTCGACGAAACCGCGGTTTCATGATAAAAAATCACAGCATCATTTATAAAATCAACTGCCTTACGATGATGGTCAATTACTACAACATTATTACAGCGCTCATACACCTCTTGACAATCTAAAAACGATGGTCTATGAACATCGGTAATAATTAACAATGTTTGACCGTCAATAATCGGAAATACCTGTTCACCTGTCATAATATTATGCTGTGCTTCTAAAACCTCAGCTCTTGATATAAGTGAAGATGCCATTGATTTTGATTTATCCATAACTATGTAGGCTTCTTTGCCTAGCATAGTAACTGCATTTGAAAGTGCAACGCAGGCACCTAAGCTATCGAGGTCAGCAAATCTATGCCCCATTAAAATAACATTACTACTGGACATTATAAGACCTTTTAATGTGTTTGAAATTATTCTGGCTCTAACCTTATTATGCTTTTCAATAGCACCCGAAATACCACCGTAAAATTTATATTCGTTATTCGGCATTTTAACAACTGCTTGGTCTCCCCCGCGCCCGAATGCCATTTCCAATGCTTGAACCGCCATGTCACCGCAATCTACCAGGCTTGTACCACCTTGACCGACACCAATAGAAAGCGAAGCAGAGGCATCACCGAATTTAAGCTCACGTACACTTTCCAACACGTTGAAGCCTTCCTCGCTTATTTTACCGTAACTGCGTTCTTCCATAACAAGAATATACCTGTCTCCCGAAAGTTTGCGGCATATTCCGTTAATATGTGAAAACCACTGTTCTATTCTACGCTGAATTTCACTTCTAAATGAAGCTATTTCACTATCTTTTGCATTTTTTGTAATTTCTTCAATATTGTCAATGGCAACAAGGGCAACAACAGGTCGCGTTACATCATACTCATGTGCTATTTTCTTTAAAGCCGTAATATCAAACAAATAATAAACCCTTAAAGGTATACCCTCACCGTCAACATCACAGTCTGTTACCGTAAAAATACAATTACCCAAAGTAATTTCAGCAGAACCGTTGGTTTCAATATCCTCTTTAAAATCAGTGCCAAAAACTGAATTCAAGCTCTTTCCGACAATGGTTGCCGCTTCAGGTATATCGCGTTCAAACGAAGGATTATACCAAACAATTTCATCATATGCTGTCGTTATAAGAACAGGTATACTAAGCTCGTTTAATGCTTTTGATTGCACGGTAGATATACCCTTTGACACACTTGAAATGATTTTACCTATACTTTTATTTAGATTAATCAGTGAAATCAATACAATAACCACACCAACAACAGCAATGGCTGCCGCTATTGGCACAGTATATTTTTCAACAAACTCAAAAACAAGAATTTCGGCTACAAGCATGGCAAGTAATAACAAAAATACTCTTCCTATTCCCCATACTTTTTTCATAGAGGCAATCTCCCCCTTCTTTGCTAACTTATACTTCCATTATAATCGGTAATATCATTGGACTACGACCAGTCTGCTCATACAAAGAACGAGATAAACCGTCACGCAAACGTGCTTTTACCGTATTCCAATCCTTTAGATTTGATATATAACATTTTTCAAGAATATCACATGCATATTCTCTTGTTTCATCCATAAGTTTTTCTGATTCCTTTACATAAACGAATCCTCTCGATATAACCTCAGGTCCCGAAACAACCTCTCTTGTAACAGAATCAACCGAAACTGCCACAACTATAATACCGTCTTCAGCCAAATGCTTACGGTCACGCAATACAACATTGCCAACGTCTCCCACGCCAAAGCCATCAACCAAAACACTACCCGCTGTAACAGTTTCAACCACCTTCATAGAATTCTCTGTAATTTCTATGACGTTACCAATAGTTGTAATAATAATATTTTCGTGTTTAATACCTACCGACTCAGCTAAAGTAGCATGCTTTACAAGATGCTTCTGCTCACCATGAACCGGAAGAAAGAATTTTGGCTTAACCAGCTCAAGCATAAGCTTTAGTTCCTCTTGACATGCATGACCCGACACGTGTACATCATACATTTTCTCATATACAACCTGCGCACCCAATTTTAAAAGCTCATTTATAACCTTAGTTACCAGCTTTTCGTTTCCGGGAATCGGCGTAGCAGAAATAATAATCAAGTCACCTGTGCCAATTTCAACTTTGCGGTGGTCACCAAATGCCATACGATGAAGTGCCGACATTGGCTCACCCTGACTTCCGGTTGTGATAATAACCAACTGTTCGGGCATATAATTTTTTATCATATCTATATCTATCAGCACACCGTCGGGAATTGTTAAATATCCCAATTCACTGGCTACCTGAACAACATTTTGCATACTCCTGCCAGACACAGCCACCTTACGCCCACATTTAACAGCTTCATCAATAATTTGCTGAACACGATGAATGTTAGACGAAAACGTTGCAACAACGATTCTCTTATTTTTAGCATTTTTAAATATATTTGAAAAGCTTTCACCTACTATACTTTCGCTTTGAGTATACCCTGATCTTTCAGCGTTAGTAGAATCTGACAACAATGCCAAAACCCCGTCTTTACCTAACTCTGCAAAACGTGCAAGGTCAATAACCCTTCCGTCAATAGGTGTTGTGTCAATCTTAAAATCACCTGTTTGCACAATCATGCCAATCGGCGTACTGATGGCTAATGCCGATGCATCGGGAATAGAATGGTTAACATGAATAAATTCAACATCAAAACAGCCCAATGACACAACATCACCGGGATTAGTTACATAAAGCTTCGCACTGTTCATAAGCTTATGTTCGCGTAACTTGCCTTCAATAAGGCCCAAGGTCAAGGCTGTACCGTATATCGGAATATTACATTCCTTAAGTAAATACGGAATTCCACCTATATGATCCTCATGACCGTGCGTTACAACCAATCCTTTTATTCGGTCAATATTTTTAATTATATAACTAAAATCAGGAATAACTATATCGATACCCGGCATTTCCTCATCCGGAAACGACATTCCGCAATCAACCAAAAGCATATCTTTGCCATATTCATACAGCGTGATATTTTTACCGATTTCCCCTAAACCGCCAAGCGGTGTTATCCTTAACGGTTTAACTGAACTGTTTGATTTTTTAGTGTAATTTCTACTTCTTTGTATTTTGTTTTCAAAATTTTGTTTGCCTTTTTTTGAAGTTTTATTTAATTCTTTTTCAACATTATTATTGGATTTTTGAGACTTTACTCTTGTTGCTTGGCCGCTTTTCGTCTTCTCTGCAAACGACGTCGACTTATGTGTATTTTTATTTATATTTTTCTTATTATCCTTTTTTACTTCGTTAATATTTATTTTACTCTCGGCACTGTGTTTTATTTTTTCTGCCATCAATTATACTCCTTATTCCTTCCTGATAAATGATATATAATTTTCAGGAATCATTTATGTTATATGTATATGCCACCGATATCAAAACATTATAATTACAAAATTTGCCTATTTATACAGTATATATTTTACAGCAAAATATATACCATGTCAAGAAAAAGGGTGAAATATATAGCATTTATATTATTGTGTAACATTAAAATTTTTAGACATAAAAAGACCGATTTGTTTAAACCGGTCTTTTTTTAAAAACAAATATTATATCTATACTTGGGAAACAAATCGCAAAAAAGCCTTACTGCCATTTTCATCACGCTTAAAAACACCTGCATGCTCAAGAACCTTTAAAAATACTATGCCTACCTCGTTTTGAATTATTCCATCAACATTATCGGCGGTTATATTGCCATACTTTTTCATAAATTCAGTTGCCCAAGCCGCATGCTTATTGGTGACTGTGTCGGAAAACAAATCCTCCCCGTTAACAATTTTTTTGCCTAAAATTCTTAATTCATCTTTTAACCGAGAAGGTAAAACCGCCAGTCCCATTACCTCAATCAGCCCAATGTTTTCTCTTTTAATGTGATGCAATTCTGCATGAGGATGATAAACACCTAATGGGTTTTCCTCTGTTGTAATGTTATTACGAAGCACCAAATCAAGTTCAAACTTACCTTTTCTCATTCTCGCAATCGGAGTAATCGTATTGTGAAGCACCCCATTGGTTTCAGAAAAAATAAATACTTCCTTATCGGTATATCTACGCCAACTTTCCAAAATTTTATCTGCCAATTCAACCAATCGGTCAGCACTCTCACCGCTTATGCGTATTACTGACATTGGCCATTTTACTATTCCTGCATCAATATCCTCAAAGCCTTTAAAAAAGATTGCTTTTTCAATCGGCGCCTTTTCCATCGCAAAGGTATAACAGCCGCCCTGAAAATGCTCATGACTTAAAATAGAACCGCCGACAATAGGTAAATCGGCGTTAGACCCAATAAAATAATGCGGAAACAATTTGACAAAATCAAGCAGTTTTTTAAACACATCTTTATTTATTACCATAGGAATATGTTGTGAGTTAAATGCTATGCAATGCTCGTTATAATAAACATACGGCGAATACTGAAAATACCAGCGGGTATTATTTATCTCAATAGGAATAGTGCGAAGATTTTGTCTTGCAGGGTGATTAAGACGTCCTGCATAGCCCTCATTTTCTTTGCAAAGCAAACACTTTGGATATCCGATTTGTTTGGCATTTTTTGCCGCCGCAACAGCCATTGGGTCTTTTTCGGGTTTAGACAAATTGATAGTTATATCTAAATCACCATACTCTGTTTTGGAAACCCATTTCATATCATTTTTTATACGATATTTGCGAATATAATCACTGTCACAGCTTAATTTATAATAATAATCAGTGGCGTCTTTAGGCGAGATTTCATACTTGCTCCAAAATTTACCGATAACCTCAGATGGACGAGGTGTTAATGCTCCCATTATTTTAGTGTCTAACAGGTCACGTTCGGTTATCGATTCACCTATCAAACCCTTTTCTGCAGCATAATTAAGTATTTGGCGCAATATATCTTCAAGATTATTTATTAAAATACAATCTGAATCATTGAATTTCTCTATATTAAGAATTTCCAAAATTTTGTTCACGGCAAAGCAACGGTCATCTTCGGTTATTAAATTGTGTGATACTGCATATTCTACTAAACTTTTTATTGCAGAAAAAATCATTTTATACATACCCCACAAGTATTAAATATTTATAAATCAAAAGTGTACTTTGCTATAAAACTTAATATTGCAAATTATAACGACATAATCATTCCGGCAATTTCAAAGTACACCAAAAGCGATACGGCATCAACAATAGTTGTTATAAACGGACTTGCCATAACCGCCGGGTCTAAGCCTAACCGTTTTGCAACAATAGGCAGAACACAACCGACAACCTTTGCTATAACCACCGTAACAATTAGGGTTAACGAAACCACAAAAGCTTCTATCGTAGAAACACCGCTATTTAACAACAAATTATCAATTAAAATTATTTTCAAAAAACCTGCTATTGCCAAAGCAACACCGCACAAAACAGAAACCCTTATTTCTTTCCATATAACCTTTACAGTGTCCCGAATTGTTATTTCGCCTATGGCCATTGAACGAATTATTGTTACTGATGACTGACCGCCTGCGTTACCTGCGGTACCCATTAACATTGGTATAAATGAAATCAAAAGAGGAAAAGCCACTAAAGCTTCCTCAAATGAATTGATAATTCCACCTGTAAAGGTAGCAGATACCATTAGCAATAAAAGCCACGGAATTCGGCTCAGCCAAATACTCAAAACACCGGTTTTAAGATACGGCTTATCGGTCGGAATAATAGCAGTCATTTTAACAATGTCTTCGGTTGCTTCGCTTTGTAAAACATCTAAAGCATCATCAACCGTAACAATACCGACAATTCTTCGTTCCTTATCAACAACCGGTAAAGCCACCATATCATACTTTGAAAAGGTTTGTGCTACGACCTCTTTATCTTCATAAGCATCAATTAAAACAAAAGATGTTTCCATTATTTCAGAGACAATCTGGTCACCTTTGGCTAACAGAAGGTCTTTAATTGATACCGTACCGATAAGACGCCGTTTTTCGGTTACATAACAGGTATAAACCGTTTCCTTGTTTATACCCTCCCTGCGAATCTTTGCAAATGCTTCATCAACCGTCAGTTCCTTATTTAATGAAACATATTCAACGGTCATAATACTGCCGGCAGTATGCTCGGGATATTTAAGCAATTCGTTTATCTGCTGTCTTACGGCAGGTGTTGTGTTTTGCAAAATACGGGCAACGACATTTGCAGGCATTTCTTCAATAATATCAACAGTATCATCAAGCCAAAGCTCATTGATAACACTCTTTATTTCAGCATCGCTAAAGCCTAGTATAAGCTGCTTTTGCGTTTCGGATTCCATATAAGCAAAGGCTTCGCCGGCAACATCTTTAGGCAAAATTCGAAATATCCGCAAAGCATCTTTTTCATCTAACTGACAAATTAAATGTGCTATATCTGTAGGGTTTAAACCTTCAAGTAACTTCCGCACCTGAATAAATTGTCGGTCATTAACGTATTGCATGACCTCTTGTAATAAATTTTCCATTGTAATACACCTTTCTTGTTAAAAAAATTCAAGCTTAAGAAAGGTATAAAACGACATGATACTTTTATTTAAGAGAAAAACGGACATATGGCCGTTTTTCTCTTGGTACCTCGAGGTTTTATACCTATATTACTACTGCCAGAGTCCATTCTTCTCACCTCTACTTTTAATAAATAGTATTAAAATCTTAAAAATTAATTCTATAGCATTTACTGATTGTTGTCAATACTTTTAAAACAACTGTTTTCCCTGACCGCTACACAGCCAATCATAAAGCAAAAAAACAGGCGTTCTTGTATTTTCAGACTGTTTTATCGAAATTTTAACCGAAGTTTTAAAAGGGTATTGTCCGTTTTCCAACGTTTCTGCGCCGGGTAATACCGAATTTACACTTAATAGCTTAACGCTTTCTGTAAAATCATAATTGCTTAATAAATCATAACCAATCGACCCATTACGATTATCAAAATATACCTGAGCTGTATATTTTCCGTCAACAATTTCAATTGTTTGCAGCACAGGCGGTACAATAATTTCTTCTGTAAAATACTTTTCAAATGTAGCCTTGACCGCTGTTGACTCGTCTTGTCCAAACAAGGTAATAGGCATTAACTTTCCCGAAATTTCACTCCAATCGATTATTTCCCTTTTATAAATCTTTAACAACTGCTCGGTTGATAGGTCACTTACCTCATTATTACTGTTTGTAAAGAAAACCAATGCATCCTGTTTTATATCGAAACTATTAAGTTCCGATGATGTTTTTGATAGTTCTTGCCCCACCTTTTTGCCATATTCATATGCAATCACCATATCACAATTGCCGTTTATTAAATTCATATAACAGTCATCTGTATTCTCAGCAACCAAAAGATGTTGTGCAGCCTGCTGTGCATCTACACCCAACACTGCCGCAACTATATTCACACCATAGTTATAAGTATTTTCAGCAACACATATTTTAGGCAAATTCTCCTCGGTATATTCAAAACTGCCTTCTGCTACTCTCGTCTTATTTTCATTGCAAGCAGAACAGAAAATCATTAAAATCGAAATCATTGATATAACAGCGTTTTTCATTTTCTATCCTCCTTTAAAACCTTGTTTCATTTGTTTTTGATATTAAAATATTAAGACTCTCATCAAGTAACAAATACCTATCATTTGTGGCTATTGCAACAACTGCACTTTTTGAAGATAAAAAAACCTCAATATATCGGCAATTTTCATATACATATTTTCCTAAAACAATATCATAAAGCGCATAGCTGTTTTCCTCAGTGGAATTTTTTAACACAATATATCTTTCCCCGATTGCCATGTCTTGATATTGCATATCAATCCAATAATGTTCTTTATTGCTATTATTGACAATAACACAGGTTTTATTGTTATTTTTATCTGTACCGACCACATATTCGCCAAAAGCTTCACTTAATTTGCCCAAATCAGAAATATCAGCAACAGTATCACCATTCTCGTTAAAAACAACCGATGTTTTGTTATAAGAACAAATAAATAAACCGCCCACTGCCGCATCACTGTCAGGGAATTGACCTGTTTCCCTACAGGTGAAAGGAGTGTTTCCGTCAAGATAAAAATACTCGTTCCGATTAGTGTCGGCATTGGTTTTTTTGTAAATCAGCTTTTCGGAATTTACCACCTTAACATCTCCGCGCTCGGTAAAAACCTTTCCCACTTCTTTACGTTCTGTATCAAAAATTTTAAATACACCGCTTTCAGCAACGGTAAAATAACCTTTTTCGGCATTATAATT
>JAZSAC010000150.1:0-3715 GCA_045601645.1 Acutalibacteraceae bacterium
TTTAGTTGTAGCGGCTGTTGTTGTTACAATTACAAAAAAAGATATGAACGTAAACGCCTCTTCATATTTAAGCTCGGTACAATCCGACAATTCTGATATAACTTCAAACACTGAAAGCAAAAGTTCAGAAGTAAACTCTGAAACGCCTACAAGCCAACCCAACGAATCGACTGAACCTGACAATCAAGGTGGTAATACCAGCCGACCCTCGCAAAACACTTCGAGTGAACCCTGAAGCAGTGAAGTTTCCGGTTCCGAAGGCTCAAGTTCATCAGATTCAAGTTCATCCGGCTCGAGTTCATCAGATTCAAGTTCATCCGGCTCAAGTTCGTCAGGTTCAACCTCAAGTGATCAAGACGAGGGTTACGGACCTTGGGTTCCGCAACATTGATATAAAATTAAGCGCACCCGCATATTTGCGGGTGCGCTTTTTATTGCAAGGTATTGTTCTGTTATTGTGAATTGTCTGTATTGTTTTTATTAACCTCATCTAAAGCAGAATCGTCTATTATAAAGCCCCCATCAAAGCCTTTGTAGGCTTCAATACTGTTAAGGTCTATATTATCTAACAGGTAATCATCCTCGGGATTTTCTGCCGCAAAGGAAGCCGACTCAAATAATTGTATATGTCGATTGATTACTTCTGCTTCGGGGTAACAATCAAGTTTTTTGGGGTGCTTTCTGCGAACAAGAAACCAAATCAATAAATATATAGCGGTTGCACCAAGCGCGGCTAGTGAAACATATATTCCCATTATAAGACCGGGGGTTTTATATTTAAAGTTGATTTCACACAAACCTTCGGGCGCGGCTACCGCCATAAAGCCTTTATTTACCCTGAAAATTTCGGTCTTTTTACCGTTAACGTAGGCTGTCCATCCATCGTGATAAGGTACCGAGAAAAAAACTAAATTTTCCCTATCCATTGAAATGTGTGCAGTAAAACCGTTGTCAGAGGTTTTAAACGAATGTGCACAAATCTTGCGCCGTGCATCACAATCAGTCTTCATAGCGTCGGGTGTAAGCAATATGGTATCACGCGTTGGGGAATAGTTGTTAAAATTATAGTCGTTACCGATATTGGTGAGGTATTTTTTAATTTTCAACTCATCGTTGCCATCGATAAGCAGAGCTTTAAGCATCATGCTTGATGCATTATCTTTACCAAATTCCAGCGCCTGTGCTTCTGACATATAATAATCATATGTGAAGCCCATTGGTATATAATTATTATTTTCATATATATTATATCCGCTTTCGTTTGAATGGAAGGTATATCCCTCTATTTCGGTAAAACCATCCTTGTCAGCAAATTCTTTAGAATTATCAATTTCAGGGTCAAGAAGATATTTTACCGAAAGCAATGGGCGAAGTGCTGAATATTTTATTTCGGGGCGACTGCCGACTGTTCGGGGCACACCGACAAATTCATAAAAATCAGTTATGCTGGCAGGAACTATTGAATGGAAAAAATTGATTGAGGGAAGACCTAAATAGAGTCCGGTATTGTCTACACCATCGTATACATCGACGCGAGAAAAATTGCCGTCTTTTTCGTTTATAGAAACATTACCCTCAATAAGCGCATCGGTCATAACACTATCCATTTCGTAGGAATGTGATTGACCGCAGGCTATGAAGAACGCTGAGTAGCCTGCTGAAATCACACAGATTAGTGCAATTATCGGTTTAAAGAAGGACGATTTTTTTTCTTTAATTATCGGAATAAGCATGTGCACCGAAAGTAGCGATAAAATTGAAAGCAGACAGGTCACCCAAAATCTAAGGTCATAAAAATCCCCATCGACTTGATAACTATCATCAAACAGCCGTCGTACAGTTTGGTAAATATATTTTATAGGATTTGTAGCCGAATCGGTATACAAGCCGATTTTAGTAATTTTGCCGTTTTCAAGAGTCGGCATAAACCCTATTACTGCAACAAAGGCAAGGGTAATGCCAAAGCTCCATCGCCATGCACTATTCCAATTGATTTCGGTATCTTCTAAAGCGATAGCAGTAGCAAGGCACATTAGTAAAATAGGCATAAAGAACCATCGTGCATAGTATGATGTGTTAAACATGGTAAACGAGCTGTTAAGCACCGGTACTAAAGCCATAAAAGCAAATATAACTAATACGCGACGTAACCAGGTACCCTTTTTGTAGGATTGTAACCAAGCAATTACTCCTGTCATACCAAACAGAGGTAACCAACCGCCAAGAGATGACCACTTAACATCAGCGCCGGGGAAAAACACAGGACGAGCGGGCAGGTCGGGTGGGAAAAAGAAGCATTGAATCACATTGAGAAAAATTTGTTCCTTGCCGAAAAGCACAGCTCCCCAACCGTTCATAAAACTTCCGAGACGTGAGTTTTGAGTAATTTCTAATATTGTAGGAAATAGAATAATTGATGCCAACGCCAACCCTAAAACACATTCTAAAAGCATTAGCAAAAACTCTGTTAGTTTAAATTTAAAGCTATGTGAGAAGATACGAACAAACCAATAAACAATGGTAAAAACAACCATACCGAAAAAGAAGAAATAATTAGAAAGTGCGCATATAAATATTGCAAAGATTAGCAAACCTCTTCGTTTTTCTGAAATGAATAGTTCCATAGCAAGTAAGAGCAATGGGAAAAATATAATAGCCTCGTGAAAATGATTAAAAAATATATTATATACAGAAAAACCACTGAAAGCATATAAAAGTCCGCCAATCATTGCGGTTTCGGCTCTTGCAGTAAAACGGCGAATAAACATATATGCGGTCAATGCTGCAAATGCAAATTTTAAAATTAGTAAAGGCCCCATTAAATAGGGAACAAAACTGTTGGGGAAAAGAAGAGTTATCCAAAAAAACGGACTGCCTAAAAGGTAAAAGCTGTATGAGCCTATAAAGTTTGAGCCTAAATCGGTCAGCCAACTCCAACCAAAATCTCCCGAACGCACCATTTGGTGACAATATTGATAAAAGGGTATTTGTTGAACGTTGAAATCACCGAAGAAAATAAAATAGCCTTTTCCCGAGATGATAAACGGTACAAAAAATGCACACGCAGTAATCAACGCAACAATAAAGGTCGCTAATTTTAACTGTTTTTTCTTGCCCAGACGGTTATAGTTTGCTTCTCTAATCATTATAAACTCCTTAGTATAACATTAAGTCTACCAATATAATTATACCTTTTATGATAGATAAATCAACAAGGAATTTATAAAATATAAAAACCTTTACTATAATAGACGTATAATACATAAGGTTTTTGTCAATAATTGGTTTCAAGAGAGTATTGTAAAAACGAAGTCAAGTCATGCGAGAGCAACACAATAAAAGAAATTTTGTAAAAACGTAAAAAAGCACTTGCAAAAGTAAATAACATAGTGTATAATAATGAAACAGTAGGCAAAGATAAATGTCGCGGGGTAGAGCAGCCTGGTAGCTCGTCGGGCTCATAACCCGGAGGTCGTCGGTTCAAATCCGGCCCCCGCAACCAAAAAACACTCACTTTTTGTGGGTGTTTTTTTATATACAAAAACCAAAATGACGACCTTCGGGTTTTCGAAGTAAGGGTTGGCAAAGCGTAAGTCAACTGTTCGTTTTTTATTGAAAAGGCTAACAATTTGCTAGGTATTCAAATTTGAAAGTAAGCGCTATATTGAGTAACAAATGTTGCAAATTAACAATAATATGTTATAATGACAATAAT
>JAZSAC010000151.1:0-7940 GCA_045601645.1 Acutalibacteraceae bacterium
CATGCCTGAACATGACCCTTTTCTTTTTTAGTTGCATCAATAGCAGTTTTAAGGTTACGTGGATCATTAAGTGCATCAGAACTACGGATAATATCCATACCATTAGCAATACACTTTTGAACGAAATATTCAACTACATCGTCAGCATAATGCCTGTATCCAAGCATATTTTGACCTCTAAAGAGCATTTGTAGCTTGGTATTAGGACACTTTTCACGAATAATACGTAATCTTTCCCAAGGGTCTTCGTTTAGAAATCTCAAGCAAGAGTCATAGGTAGCACCACCCCAACACTCAAGAGAATGAAATCCTATTTTATCAAGTTGTTCAAGCATCGGAAGCATATCGTCGGTTGACATGCGTGTTGCAAGCAAGGATTGATGTGCGTCACGCAACACAGTTTCGGTTATACCGATTTTACGAGCCATTATAGCACCTCTTTCTTAATCACTTAATGGTAATAATTACTTTGCCTGCATCAACGGTATCACCCTGATTTACACAAACAGCAGTAACAGTTCCGTCACTTGGAGCAGTAATTTCGTTTTCCATTTTCATGGCTTCAAGAATTACAACAGTATCACCTGATTTAACGGCTTGACCTGCAGTAACCAAAACCTTTAAAATTGTACCAGGCATAGGAGCTTCAATCGGCGTACCTTCACCTGCAGGTGCTGCAACAGCAGCAGGTGCCGCCTCTTGTACCTGCGCAGTAGATTCGGAAACAGTCGGTGCAGCTGTTGACACAGGTGCTGTACTAGTAGCAACAGGAACTGCTTGAGTTACCTGTTGAGCTGTACCGTTCTCTTCAACCTGAACATCATAAGATTTTCCATTAACTGTAATTTTAAATTGTCTCATTATTTAATCCTCCAATTATTAAAAGGGCATATTTGAATGCTTTTTATCTAATGTTGATACTCTTTTTGAATTCAACATATATAGAGCACCAATTAACTCACCTAATGCTTTATCAGCAGTAACAATACTATCCACATTACCATTTTGAGCTGCCTTAAAAGGCGAACCTTCTGTCAAAATATATTCTTTCTCAAGGTCCTCTCTTTTTTCAGTGCCTAAACGCTCATTATAAATAAACTGAACAGCAGTTTTCGGTTCAAGAGGACAAATTTCAGCATCAGCATATGATATACAATAATCAATACCAGAAGCTTTGCCAGCAAAGCATGTAAATGCTGCGCCGTAAGCACTGCCTGTAATTACCGTAATTTTAACTGTAGTAGCTTCTGCATATGCTGCAGTTAACGAGGCAACCGATTTAACTGAACCGTCAAGCTCATCATCAGCTTTTCCCATAAAGCCCTTACAATCTAAAAATGTCACAATCGGGATAGAAAATGCATCACAAAGACGTACAAAACGTGAAATTTTAGCAGAACCGTTACCACAAAGCTTGCCGTCGTTAACACTAGAATCCATAGTAACAACACCAACTGAATTACCGCAAATTCGAGCAAATCCTACCTTTCCGCAACAGCCAAAATCCTTATAGAGCTCTATAAAGCTATCAGCATCAACAAAAGAACTGATTGTCGAATAAACTCCCTCACCAACATTTGTTGAAGGTACATATTCAGTAACAGCAGCAACAGATAAATTATTAGAAGGTAACATTGATATAAGCTTTGATACTACATTCATTGCATCAATATCACTATCTGTAATAATGCCTGCTGTACCATTTTTAGCACAAGTATCAGCAGTTCCTACCATACCGTTTCCGGTTATAGCAGCAGAATTTACACAAAACGAAGCATCTTTAACCATAACCGAAACATCAGCAATCCCTGCTAAAATAGCAGCAGAGCCAATACATTTACCGGCAATAACCGAAATTTGCGGAACAACTCCGGAAATTTTAGAAGAAAGCTTGATTAACTCACCATAAGCATTTAATGCATCTATTCCCTCTTCTGCAAATGCACCATTAGAATCATAAACTGCAACAATAGGCGCACCGTTCATAAGTGCTAATTCATATACCTTTTTTATCTTTTCGGATTGTGCTCTGCTCATAGCTCCCGAATAAACCGTAGAATCCTGTGAGAATGCATAAACACCTATACCATTTACATTACCATATGCCGTAATTACTCCACAATGTTTTTCACCGTTTTTTGCAAACCTATCAAGTTCAATAAAATCACCGTTATCAAATAATTTTGAAAACCGATTAAAAGCATTTGTTACGTTGATTTTTTTATTCTCGTTTTCAAGACGTGAAAGACCACTTTCAATATCCATTATTATCCTCCTATCAAAACAATGCACTGTGGCAAATTTATATTTATTTTAAATGATATTATAATATTTTCCAAATTTATATTATAAATTATAACATTAAAAAAACAAGTAACAATTAATCATTTTTTACAATTTTCACATGAAGAAAACAATTTACTTACATTAAGCTCTCTTGTATCGGCATTTTTTATAAAACCAAGTTTAGCAAAAATGTCTCCATCAAGGTTCTCACAATAAAAAGCGGTTGTTACAAAATTTTCAACACCTACATGAAGTGCAGCTCTAAGAATTCCATCTGCAAGCATTATATCATCTATCGGCTGTAAAGACGTAATCACCAAATTATCCTTATTCAAATCAAATAAACAATATCCTATTATTTCGTCACCGTCACTCGCTACTACAGCAATCGAAGAATCATTCATTACCAAATCAGCTGAAAAATATAAATATAACAGCTCGTCCTTATCTCTTATGGGATGTATTTCAATCATTATTATACTCCTTACTAATACTGATACTCATGAGTTTTTTAACTTCTTTTTCGGTTAATTCGCGCCATCGTCCTTGCGGTAACATACCAAGCTTAAGACCTGCTATCTCAACTCTTTTCAGTCTTATAACATTCAACCCCACAGCTTCACATAATTGTCTTATCTCTCTGTTCTTGCCTTCATAAAGTGTAAATCTTAAAACCGTACGGTCCGAAAATTTTTCAATGATATTGATATCACATGGTGCAGTTTTATAGCTTTCTAATTGCATGCCGGCAGCCATTTTTTCAATTTGTTCATCTGTTACTTTTTCTTTAACAGTAACTCTATACACCTTAGAAACATGACGTGCTGGGTGCATCAAAAAATTAGAAAAATCACCGTCATTTGTCATTAAAAGCAAGCCTTCAGAATTTTTATCAAGACGACCAACAGGAAAAAGCCTTACATTTGCATCGGCTACTAAATCTGCAACACAACGTCTACCCTGTTCATCGCTTAGGGTGGTAACAAAACCTCTGGGCTTGTGTAGCATAATATACATCTTTGTATTTCTTGATGATATTGGTTTTCCAAAAACTAAAACCTTATCATGTATCGGGTCTACTTTATCACCCAAAATTGCTTTTCTTCCGTTAATTTTAACCTTACCTTGTTCAATCAATTCTTCAGCCTTACGCCGCGATGCAACAGAACATTGTGATAAATATTTTTGTAATCTTATTTTTTCTACAGCCATTCAATCACCATAAATTTTTATATAAACAATTTAATAATTTGCACTAAATTATTTTTAAAACATGTTAAAAAAGTATCTTTTTTAACATAAACATTCATACCTTCAGTAGTATATATATTCGATGTGTGTAAAAGTCTTCCATTATAATAATAATCAACTGTACCTACACGTTGATTGGGTGAAACAGGCGAATAACAAAATGGTAATAAATTAATATCACATATAATTCCTTTTTGAGATTCATCAGTGCAGGTACAAATAAAGGTATCTGTCTTAAGCTTTAAATAATTTTCTTGTCCCCCGACAACCTTCAACATGACATTTGACAAATCGCATGTTTTATCAATAGATTTGACCTTAGAAAAGCCATAATCTAACAAATTTATATGGTCATTCCAATCATTAGGAGCATTTAAAGTTACTGCAATTAACATAGCTCCGTCTTTTTGGGCTGCCGAAACCAAACATCTACCTGATTTCTTAGTAAATCCCGTTTTAACACCGATGCAATATTCATATTTTGAAAGTAGCTTATTATGGTTATAAAGCATACGGTCATATGGTGGATTGCCAAAAGAGACCTTCATTTTTTCACAACATACTATTTCTTTAAAGACATTATTTTTCATTGCAACCGATGCAAGTAACGCCATATCATAAGCTGTTGAATAATGATTAGGGTCATCTAAACCAGACGGAGTAACAAAATTAGTATTAACCATACCTATTTCTGCAGCACGATTGTTCATCATTTTAGCAAAATTCTCAATACTACCTGCTAATGCAATTGCAACAGTATTTGCAGCATCGTTACCTGATGCTAATAAAAGCCCTGCAAGTAAATCTTTATACGATACTATATCCCCAGGTAAAAGGCCCATTGATGAACCTTCAACTGTCACCATATCCTTAGTAGTAACAATAGTTTTTTCAGGAGTGTTCTGCTCAGCTAAGATAAGTGCAGTCATGATTTTAGTGGTACTTGCCATTGAACGTATTATATGTGCATCATTAGAGGAAATAACCTCAAGTGTGTCAGCATTGATTAAGCAATAGCTTTTAGCAGATAATGATAATGCTTTAACATTTGTGTTAAAACTTATTAATATAATTATTAAGCATAAAGCGACAGATATAGTTCTAAAAAGCTTCAAAAAGCAGTCCCCCGTAACATAATAATAATAAATTATATGTTACAAAGTTTTTTTAATGAATTAAACTATTCCGAATCCTTAGCGTCTTTTTTGAAAATTTCGGTGAATTTATCGACAAGCTCAGGAACAGCACCAATAGCCTTTTCAATCGGTGTAGGTGTATCGTTAGCACTCAATACTTTTACATCATTTCCTTTTACGACCAGAAAAACAACCGGTGTAACAGAAGCACCGGCTCCGCCTCCGCCGCCAAACATTTTATCTTGACTGTTTTTTGTGCTAAAGTCAGAACCTCCTGAAGCCAAACCAAACGAAACCTTAGATACAGGTATTATTGTAATTTCTCCAACAGTAATCGGATTGCCGACAATTGTCTCTGAATCAATAATAGAACGAATTTTTTCCATTGTTGCACTTAAAATGCTACTGATATTGTTATCACCCATAAAAATTTCCTCCTGCCTTAAGGCATTATTTTTTTATTGATTTTAAAAAATTTATAACTCTGTTATTTTTATACAGGTCAAATATTAAACCTATTATAAACGATATAACATATACCATACGTATTTTAATCTTAGTATTCAACTCAATCTTAGGTTCGGTAGTAGAAAAATCACTTTTTACAACAATATTGGTTTTTTTTATATTCCAATGTACTTTTTGCTGAATATTTGAAATTATCGGATAAACAAGAGAACATGCTGTTCCGTATTCAACAGCTGTTTTATGTGGGTCGTCGGTTGCAACCGATAAATTCAACTGAAATCTAATCACCCGTAAATGCTTAACACTATTACCAAGACGTAAAAAAACTAATTTTATTATATCAGAAAAAACACCTAATGTATCGGTAATACCTCTCGTTTTCAATAGTTTTTTAATACTGTTTTCTTTTGGTTTCTTGATTTTATCAATATTTTTGTCTTTTGTTTTAAAATCCCTGCTTTTAAATGGGTAAGTAAAAAACAAATACCTAATCTTAACAGCAAAATTACCATTAGATGATACAACAATGGATATACTTGAAAACAGCATTATAAAAATAAATAAAATTACTGCTGAAATAATATATAATGCTATCAAAATATCACTCCTCAGAGTACATTTCGTCAGTTTGTTCAGACATTAAATTTGCAAGTTCTAATACCTCTTCAGACAGCATTTTTAATTGACCGTTACTATCCTCAACAGTCTCGTCAATTGGAACCTTAGGTAAATCATCAAGGCTTTTAAGACCGAAACAGCGTAAAAAATTAGCAGTAGTACCGTAAAGCAGTGGACGTCCGGGAAGCTCCAATCTTCCCTTTTCTTCAAGTAGATTTTTTTCTACCAAGCTTGAAACAACGCCAGAACAATCAACACCCCTTACCTGTTCAACATAAGCTCTTGTAACCGGTTGATTATATGCAATTACAGCCAAAACCTCAAATGCTGCTTGAGATAAGGGTGTCTTTCTTCTTAAATCAAGTATTGAACGAATATATTGAGCATATTCGTTTTTTGTACAAAGCTGATAGGAAAAATCTAAACGTATAAGTTTAACAGCACTGCCGGATAGTTCTAATCTGTCGGAAAGCATATCCATAACATTATCAACGGTTTCGCTGTCAATCGAAAAAACCTCACAAAATTTTTCGATTTCTACCGGTTCTCCTGCTGCGAACAGTATTGCTTCAAAAGCCGGTATCATTTCATTTACGGTCATTTTTCGCCTCTCCTAATCATTGAAATTTCAATATCAGCTCCGTCACCGTCAAGATGTACTCTATTTGCCTTGCAAAGCTCAAGAACTGCTAAAAATGTTGCAACTAATTCAGAACGGCTTTCAGCTTTATCAAATAATGACATCATTTTTTTATTGCCTGTCCTCATTAGATTTTTTAATACAAACACAATTTTTGACGAAACAGAAACAATTTTTCTCGCAACAATTTTTCCAAATACCGTTGATGGCGGTGGTAAACGCCGACGTCCCCTATCAATAGCCGCCATATATGCATTAAAAATTAAATCCTTTTCATGAACATTTTTATATGTTTTGTCATATTCAATTTTTTCAGGTGATTTTATAAATGTGTCAAATTCATCTGTCATTCCAGATAAAAGCTTTGCAACTCTACGGCAATGTTCATACTCCATAAGTTCGGCAGTAAGCTCTTCTTTAAGCTGTTCAGCCTCTTCGTGTTTAGGCAAAAGACTAACGGTTTTTAAAAATATTAACCTAGATGCCATCTCAAGAAACTCACTGGCAACGTCCATATCCTGCAAATTCATTAAACGAATATGTTCAACATATTGGTCAACTAAAACGGTTAGTTGAATATCGTTAATATTTAATTTGTTTTTTGAAATTAGGAACAGTAATAAATCCAGTGGTCCCTCAAACACATCTAATTTATATTCAAGCTTGTCCATAATTTAAATTTCCCTTTATAATCCCAAAATAAATTCAAACGGAAGCCATGTTATTTTACCAAACACATTAAAAACGCCATAAGAAACACGAGATAAAATATTTGAGATGCCTGAGCCGGCAAAAACTAAAATCATAATAAAAATCATAAAATAACGTTCGTATTGCATTAGCTTGTAATATATTCTATCAGGTAAAAATGCAGCTAATATTTTTGAACCGTCTAAAGGCGGTATCGGTATGAGATTAAAAAACGCTAACGATAAATTTATTAAAGCAACATAAGTAAAAATATTAGCTAAAATATATAAAACAACCGAAAAGAATGCAATATTCATAGCGTAATAATAAATAAACACAAATAAATTTGATAAGAACACAGCTATAAATGCACATATAATATTTGATAACGGACCTGCTAAAGCAGTAATTGCCATATCTCGTTTAGGATTATTAAAATATCTTGAATTAACAGGTACCGGTTTTGCCCATCCAAAGCCAACTAAATATATCATTAGTGCACCCATATAGTCTATATGTGCCATAGGATTAAGCTTTAATCTGCCTTGATATCGAGCTGTAGGGTCACCGAGCTTTGATGCCACAAAGCCATGAGCATATTCATGAACAGGCAGAATCAAAAACACAACGATACTGCAGGAAATCAAACAAGATAATATATCTATCCATGAAAATCCTTTGTTTAATATAACGCTTAATAAACCCATAACAGTCTCCTTTATTGAAATGAAAAAATATCATTAAATAAAAACCATAACAGAACAAATGGAAAAAGCAGCAACTGACAGAACTAATAATTTGTTCATTATTTTAGTAAAAATTCCGTCTCTTATCTTATCATCAAATGCAAG
>JAZSAC010000152.1:0-3080 GCA_045601645.1 Acutalibacteraceae bacterium
CCTGATTATTATGAAAGATTAACATTTAAAGCATATATTATTAAAGATATAAATAATCCTGATGTTAATAAGAAAAAACTTGAATTAAAGTGTGATAAATGTGGTAGAAATGCAGTTCGTAAAACCTCATGGAGCTTTAAAGACAGGTATTTCAAGGCAGAATTTTATTGCAAAAGTTGTGATTATAATTTTATCGGTAGGGTTGCATTTAAAAAATATTACGATAAGGTTGTAGTTAAACAAAATACGGTTCCTGTTCCTGCTGTACCTGTAAAAGTTGAGCGTTCTCCTAAAAATCAGTAAAATAAATCACCCGTTTATTGAATAAAATATACGGGTGATTTTTTATGTCGATACTTTCATATTTTAGTGCCTCATTGTTGATTATCTGCGGTATATATTTTTCATTTAAAAGCCGATTTTTTCAATTTAGATTCAAAAATATTTTTTCTGCCACATTTGGTAAAATGATTAAATCCAGAGATAAACAGGGTTTCAAGGCTATGTCAATAGCTTTGGGAAGTACAATAGGAATAGGTAATATAATCGGTGTTACGGCTGCAATATTATCAGGTGGCCCAGGTGCAGTTTTTTGGATGCTTTTAACCGGCTTTACAGGAATGACGATTAAGTATGCAGAGATATATCTCTCAATAAGTGACGCTAAAGCAAATAATAGAAAATGCGGCGGTCCTATGTATGTCATGAAAAATCATTTTAACGGCATATTTAAAAATGTCGGTGCATTATATGCTGTTACGTGCATTATAGCTTCATTGTTTGCAGGAAATATTATTCAGTCTAAATCTATTTATCGTTTTGCTGAGTTAGGATTTAATGTAAATCATACAGAGATAAATTATATAATATTACCGTTACTTTTGGCAATATTATTGGGCAAAGATAGGCTATATCAAAATTTTTCAAGCGTTTTTGTACCGGCTATGTCAATTGGTTATATAATAGCAACATTTATGATTATTTTTAATAATATTGAAAATTTACATACAGCTTTTTATTCTATTTTTTCTTCGGCTTTTGGCATAAAAGCTGCATTCGGTGGGTTTTGTGGTGCAGTTATTTCCAAGGCTATAAGAATAGGTGTTATGAAGGGCTTGTTTACTAATGAAGCAGGAATGGGAAGCTCACCGATTGCACATTCATCTGCTCGTAATGCCGACCCGCATATTCAAGGCTGTTGGGGTATTATAGAGGTGTTTATTGATACTGTTGTCGTTTGTATGTTAACGGCGATTGCTATACTTTCAACTCCTGAATATATAAACGGTAACTTTCGTGAACCTTTTGAGCTTATAAGTGCTGTTTTTTGTGGTACATTCGGTAATTTTGGCGTAAAAGCTTTAAGTGGTGCTGCGATATGTTTTGCTTTTGCCTCTATAGTTGGTTGGTCTTTTTACGGAATTAAAGCATTGGGCTTTTTTACAGAAAGCAGAATATATAATCGATTATATATTCTTATATTTATTATGTTTGTTCCGTTATCTGCTTTTTTAGATGAGGCAACATGTTGGATTTTGACTGATATCTTTAATTCGTTAATGCTTATTCCAAACACAATTTCATTGCTTGTGTTAAGATTTGATATAAAATATTTAAGGAGTAAAAAATGATTTGCAATTTATGCCCAAGAAAATGTAATGCCAATAGAAGTGAAGATGAAGGCAATGGTTATTGTAAAATGCCGATTTTACCTGTTGTTGCTAAAGCGTCACTTCATTTTTGGGAAGAACCTTGTATAAGCGGACAAAGAGGATCAGGTACTGTGTTTTTTAGTGGTTGCTCATTAGGCTGTGTTTTTTGCCAAAATTATGAAATATCTCATAAAAATAAAGGTAAAATTATTTCTGTCGAACGACTTGCTAAAATATTTAAAGAGTTAGAATTGCAGGGTGCTGAGAATATTAATTTAGTTAATCCGACTCATTTTGTTAAATGTATAGAGTCAGCGTTAAAAATATATAAACCCGGTATACCGATTGTTTATAATTCGGGCGGGTATGAAAGTGACGAAACAATTTCAATTGCTTTGAAAATTTGTGATATATTCCTTATGGACATAAAATATTGTTCAAACAATAGATCTGATAAATATTCTCTTTGTAATGATTATTTTAAATATGCAACAAATGCAATAATGCAAATTGTAAATAAAAATGTTTTAAATATTTTTGATGAAAGAGGGGTTATGAAAAGCGGTTTAATAATCAGACATTTGGTTTTACCGCAAGGTACTAATGATGCCATTGATATCATAAAGTGGGTAGACGAACATGTGCCCAATGCAGTGTTAAGCCTTATGAGTCAATATACACCGTTCGGTAATATTAAACAATTCCCCGAAATAAACAGAAAAATAACTAAGAGGGAATATGATAAGGTTTTACATTTTGCTGAGAGTACAAATATTGATATGATTTATACTCAAAAGCTTTTAAGCTCTAGTGAAGAATATATACCTTCTTTTGATTTTACGGGAGTTTAAAACAAACTGTCATAAACATAATTAGTTGTTCATAAAGATTAACGTAAGTTAATTGTAAAATCGGAGGAATGTTTATGACAAGTACAAGTATTTATAGTGATATCGCTGCACGGACCGGAGGAGATATTTATATAGGTGTTGTCGGACCCGTAAGAACCGGCAAATCCACTTTTATTAAGAAATTTATGGATACTTTGGTTATTCCGAATATTGAAGGCGAATATAAGCGTGAAAGAGCTACTGATGAGCTTCCTCAATCCGCAGGTGGCAGAACAATTATGACAACAGAACCAAAATTTGTACCCGAAAAAGGTGTGCAAATTGCGGTTGATGGTAATGTATCAATGAATGTCAGAATGATTGATTGTGTCGGATATATCGTTCCAAGTTCATTAGGGTATATTGAGGATGATAATCCGCGAATGGTTATGACACCTTGGTTTGATGAGCCTGTGCCATTTAATATGGCTGCTGAATTTGGAACTAAAAAGGTAATTACAGAGCATTCAACTATTGGTTTAGTAATTACTACCGACGGAAGCATCAGCGATATTCCGAGAGAAGAATATGAAGAGGC
>JAZSAC010000153.1:0-18477 GCA_045601645.1 Acutalibacteraceae bacterium
TTAATTCTTGCGTAAATGTCTCAACCTTTGTAAAGGCTGCCTCAACACCTAAGGTGCCGTTTTTAAATTGCTCGGCAGTTGCCTCGGTTTTAGAAAAGCATGCATCGGTAATATATATATCCTGCAAGATGACGTCTTTTGTAAAGCCTGAAAAGGTTAAACCCTCACCATTATTGGCTGATATTATCGAACTTAAATTTGAATTCATTTCGCTGAAATTTGCTGTGGTGGCGGTTAATACGCCGTCAACAAAAAGACCGCAAGCATATCTCGCATTCTTTATGCTTGAAAAAACAGACGATATAAACTTTTCTGTTTCTGATATACGGTCAGACATGACGGATTTGTCAGAAAAAGTGAAAACGATTTCTTCGGGCTCACAATACACATTGCTTAAAACCGCTGCCTTGACAGACTCGGCTTCCTCTTGGTTTTCAACACAGCCAACAGCTTGTCCGTTTACAAATACCTCAACCGCCGGTTTTAACTCTGCTGCATAGGCTGCCGCCGTTACGGTTAGGCACATTGCCGCAACTACCGAAATGGCTGCCGCACGTACCTTTACCTGTTTCATTCGGTTTATTACAGGAGATAAAACCTCTGCCGCAAACTTTATCGACTGTTTTATTATTACTTTGGTTTCAGCTATTCCGCTTAAAACAATAGCTCTCTTTTTCTTTGAACACATTTCGCTTTGAATTTCACTTGTGCTTTCAATTATTTTTTGCTGAAACGCCTTGAGACGTGCTGTATTAAAGTATTTAATTAAAAATAAACATAAAATCAAAAAATCACCTAAAATTACAATTTTGTAACAAACGTAAGTTATATTATACACAAATATTACAAAATTGCAACCCTTTTAGGCGATTTATTACATTTTTTAATTATTTTACCAAACTTTGTCTTGTAACGATACTTCACTTTATGGAAATTACATTCGAAATCATCATTTTTTAGTATTTTAACTGCTCAACCGACCATTTTTCTATATACGGAAGATACTCTTTAGCCTCTTTTTTAGCTTCGGCAAGGTCGTGTTGAAGATAATTTCCGCACTCAATAGCCGATACACCCGGAATTTCGCCCTCAAACCTATTTAAAAATTCAAAAGCACACCTTATAAGCTCAATAACCGAGCTATGCTCGGCATTTCTTACCAGCAGATAAAAGCCGGTGCGACAACCCATAGGTCCAAAATATATTATATTTTCTTTAATACCACTGTTGCGTACAAAGGTTGCTACGATATGCTCGATTGTATGCATAGCAGCATTACCTAAATAATCGTCTTTGTTGGGCAGCTTCATTCTGATATCATAGGTCGTAATATCACCATCTACGCGGGAAATATAAATTCCTCTTTGCAAAACATTATGATTAACCTCAAATCTTGCAATTTTTTTCATTCTGCTTCCCCTCTCTTTCAAAAAACATATCATCAGTTATAGCATATATCTCGACATCTGACACCTTGCCATCATAGTAATATTCTTTTTTATGAATTCCCTCAAATTCCATTCCGATTTTTAAAAGCACCTGCACCGATGCCTCATTTTGAGGTAAAACCCTTGCAAACACCCTTTGAACACCAATACACTCGAAAGCATATCCTGTTAACGCATCGGCGGCTTCGGTGGCAAAGCCGTTATTCCATAAATCGCTTAATATGCTGTATCCTATTTCGGCAACCTTGTAATTATCGTCAAACGAAACATAACTGCATGTGCCGATAACAGTGCCTGTGTCCTTTTCTTCAATGACAAAAAAGGTGCATTTGCGTTTGCGATAAAGTGAGTGCTGAAAGGCTATGAAATCCTTAGTATCTTTTAATGTTTTATGCGGACTCCACATTGAAAACTGCGAGCTTTCGGGACGGCGGCAGATTTCGTATAAATCATCGGCATCGCTTTTTATGACCATTCTGATTGTTAACCGAGCCGTTTCTATAACAGGATACGGAACAAAATAGTTTTCATACATAAATCTCACCACCGTTTTTATATTAACCGAATCTTTAATCAAAACAATGTCATCTGGTTTGTATCGGGCAAAAAGCTCAACGCGCCAACACTTTTAAGCATTTCAATAACCGTTTTCGAAACGCCCGACTCAATTTGCAGGTCATCTATTGAAATATAATTGCCGTTTTCCATAACACGTTGAATATCTGCTGCCGCTTTTTCACCGACACCCGGCAAAACACTTACCGGCAACCTCATTTTTCCGTCTTCTACAAGAAATTTCTTGGAATGTGACTTTCTTAAATCAATCGGCAAAATCTCAATGCCTCTAGACATCATTTCGTTGAAAATATTAAGGTTATCCATTACGGATTTTTCTTTAACACCTGCTGAATTTCCCAAAAGCTTAATGTCATTTATACGCTTTCTTACAGCATCGATTCCCTTTAAAATAGTGTCAACCTCTATATCCTCAGAACGCACAGTAAAATAAGCGCAGTAAAATTCTACCGGCTTGTGTACCTTATACCAACCTAAACGCAAAGCAGCTATCATATATGCCGCAGCATGAGCTTTAGGAAACATATATTTTATTTTGTAGCAGGAATCAATATACCATTCGGGCACATTATTTTCCCTCATAATTTTAATATGTTCATCCGTCAACCCTTTTTTTGCCTTTCCCTTACGAACGATTTCCATAATCTTAAAAGCCATCTTTTTAGGAACGCCTTTATATATAAGGTAGGTCATTATATTATCACGTGTTCCGATAACCTCGGAAATGGTACACACCTTATTTTTAATAAGTTCTTGTGCGTTACCAATCCACACGTCTGTTCCGTGTGATAATCCGGAAATTTGTAATAGGTCAGAAAAAGTCTGAGGTTTGGATTCTACTAACATATCACGAACAAACTTAGTACCTAATTCAGGCAATGCAAATGTGCCGGTTTTAGAACCGATATCATCCTCAGTGACACCTAACACCTCGGGAGATTTAAAAAGACTCATTACATCAGTGTCGCTCATCGAAACAGAAAGCACAGAAATTCCCGTATATTCCTCTAAATATTTATATATACTCGGAACATCATGACCTAATTCATCAAGTTTTAGTATGTTATCATGTATTTTGTGGAAATCAAAATGGGTTGTAACCATATCAGAATCCGTCTTATCTGCCGGGTGCTGTATAGGGCAAAAATCATATATTTCCATATCACGTGGTACAACAACCATTCCACCGGGGTGCTGACCGGTTGTACGTTTAACCGCCGAATTGTTTATTGCACCCGCAAGACGTGCTTCCTCTGCCTTGTTCATGGTTTTACCATATTCCTCAGCATAATGCTTAACATAACCAAAAGCCGTTTTTTCGGCAATAGTTGCAATTGTTCCTGCCTTAAAAACATTTTCCGAACCGAATAACTCTTCTGTATACTTATGTACTAAAGGTTGAACCTCACCAGAAAAGTTTTGGTCTATATCCGGCACCTTATCACCATCAAAGCCTAAAAAGGTTTCAAACGGTATATCGTGGCCGTCACGATTATAATCAGCATTGCATTTCGGACATTTTTTTGACGGCAAATCAAAACCCGACCCCACACTGCCATCGGTTATAAACTCAGAATTTTTGCAATTTGGACAAACATAATGAGGTACCAAAGGATTAACCTCCGATATGCCTGCCATAGTTGCGGCAAACGACGAACCTACCGAGCCACGCGAACCCACAAGATAGCCCTTACTTTCAGAAAACTCGACCAGCTTTTGTGCCGTAACATACATTACCGAAAAGCCATGCTTTATAATAGAATCCAGTTCTCTTTGTAAACGGTCAACAACAATTTCAGGCAATGGGTCACCGTATATTTCTTTTGCCATGCCCATTGTTTTTTCAATCAATATATCATCAGAGCCTTCAATTTTCGGGGGATAATTGCCCGAAGGAACCGCCCTTACATTACCGTCAATCATTGCGGCAATTTTTGCAGGATTATCAATTACAACCTCACGCGCTCTGTCACCCAAATAAGCAAATTCTTCGAGCATTTCATCAGTTGTTTTAAAATATAAAGGCGCTTGCTGTTCAGCATCTGAAAAGCCTTGCCCAGCCATTAAAATTGTACGAAGCTTTGCGTCTTCGGGATTGAGAAAATGAACATCACCCGTTGCAACAACAAGTTTTCCGAGCTTATCCGCAATTTCTATAATTTTTCGATTAAGATTAAGCAGTTCTTCTTCGCTTGAAACAACGCCGTTACGCACCATAAACATATTATTTCCGCGCGGCTGAATTTCAAGGTAATCATAGAAATCAGCAAGCTTTAAAATTTCCTCTTCGGGCTTGTTGTCTAAAATAGCCTGAAATATCTCTCCCTGCTCACAAGCACTACCTATAACCAACCCATCTCTATGCTTTGATAAAACCGACTTCGGCACAAGAGGTCTTGCGGGGCGAGGTTTATCGGGGCGCTCTTTATTATAGGTTTTTAAATAGTAATTAAGATGCGCAAAAGAAACCAATTTGTAAAGATTTTTAAGGCCGACTTGGTTTTTAACCAAGATTATTTGATGGTAACGGGTAAGTGTTGTGGAATCCACTCCCCCGTCAATACCGCCCTCATTTTCGTGACCGTCAATATCATTAACAAAATAATCCTCTACTCCGTAAATGATTTTGAAATCAGCATCCTTATTTTCCTTCATTATATCATCATAAGCACCCATAGCATCAGGAAACGCCTGTACAACACCATGGTCTGTAATAGCAACAGCCTTATGTCCCCACTTAAATGCACGTTTTACAACATCTTTTACAGAGGCTACAGCATCCATTTGGGACATGCTGGTATGAAGGTGTAATTCAATACGGGTTTCATCTGCATTATCAGATAATTCCTTTTCCTTTTCGGCAGTAGCCAATGCATCAAGCTCTAAACAATAATCCTTTTCCCATTCGTCCATCTTGTAAACACCGTGTACAACCACGCATTTACCTTCTTTTATGCTATCATCAAACACATCAAACTGATTGTTTCCGATAACCGTTTTTACGGTAACCGAATTTGTACCGTCATAAATTTGAAACTTAACTCGATAACCCTTTCCGCTTTTTGTAGCAACAATTTCGGAAAAGAAAATCTCACCCCATACGAGACATTCTTCATCCTCAGGATTGATTTCAGATAAAGGTATCACTCTTCCATGAAACTTTTTACCATATACCAGCATAATACTATTGGCAACAATACCTGCATTATCCGATATTTCAAGCCCTTTAACAAGTCGCTTTTCCTGAGGCTTTTTCTCGAAAGACTTGTCAGTTAATATTGTCTGTTGCCTGTTTACAGCTATTGGCTCCTGTTTATATTCAGGCTTAATCATTTGTATATTCTCTGTTTGACCACCAAAGCTTATCTCGGTTTTAATATTAAAACGTTCTGTTACCACATTACAAAAATCACGTTCAAAATTACAATGCTTTATAGTATCTAACCCGCCAAATTTTAAAGTAATTTCGGTAATAACGCTTTTTTTGTTGACAGCATTTACCACGTTATATTCGGCATCATTAAAATACCCATTAAAAAGAGCCTGTGACAACCTCAATTCATAAACTATATCCTCTGCTGCTATAGAAGAATAAGCGGAAGGCTTATAGCTTCCGATAAATTTAACATTCTTTAACCGCAAGGCGTCTGCAACGGTTTGAGATAAATCAAGTAACTCGGCTCGTTTAACATATTCGTCAAAACAGCAATTTGCCGTAAGGCTACGCTCTTCTGTTGAAACCTCACAGCGCTCAATAACACCGTTTTTTATTATATTTGAAAAACTCTTTATGTACTGTCCAAATACTTCGGACAAATGCGGAAAGGACATTATATTTCTCCGTTCTTTATTCTTTAATATTTTGTATTTCAGACATCAACTCTTCTAGAAGACTACCTTCAGGCACCTTGCGAATAATTTTACCCTTTTTGAAAATCAAACCGCAGCCATCACCGCCGGCAATTCCAATGTCAGCCTCTTTGGCCTCTCCCGGTCCATTAACGGCGCAACCCATAATTGCAACAGTAATGTTCTTCTTGCAATCCTTGAGCATTTCTTCTGCTTTCTTGGCTATCTCAATCAAATTTATTCTTGTTCTGCCACAGGTCGGACAGGATATTATTTTAATACCGCCTGTCCTAAGTCCCGAACACTTTAAAATATCAATTGCCGCCGCTACCTCTTTTATAGGCTCGTCGGTCAAGGAAACTCGAATAGTATCGCCGATTCCTCTAAGTAAAAGTCCGCCTATTCCAACCCCTGAGCTAATAATTCCGCTTCGCTCGGTACCTGCCTCGGTTACCCCGACATGTAACGGATAATTACGTTTCTCTGCCACCTTGACATACGCATCATACATGGTCGGTACATTCGAGGATTTCATTGATAAAACAATATTATCAAAATCAAATTTTTCGAGTAATTCGGCATGATACAGCGCACTTTCAACCAATGCATCGGCTGTGGGTTTTTTATGTTTTGCTAAAATACTTTTTTCAACGGAGCCCGAATTAACACCTATTCTTATAGAAATATTTTTTTGTTTACAAGCATTAACTACCTGCTTTATTCGGCTCTCATCACCGATATTGCCCGGATTTATACGAATTTTATCAACACCTGCTGCAACCGAATCTAATGCCAACCTATAATCGAAATGAATATCGGCAACAATCGGCACCTTGACCTTTTGCTTAAGCTCATAAATAAGCTTAACGGCATCTTTATCAGGCACAGCAGCACGTATTATCTCACAGCCGGCATTTTGTAATTCTAATGCCTGCTCAACACTTTTTTTTATATCATACGAAGGTGTATTAAGCATAGACTGAACAACAACAAGGTTTCCTCCACCTATAAGAACATTTCCTATCTTTACCACCTTAGTTGTAGAATGGGTATACATAAAGAACCCCCTTTTTTATTTGCTTAGAATGAATTTTTCTTCTATCACTCTAAAAAAGCCCGAATATATCCTTTATTGTCACCAGTGCTATAAAGCCCAAAAGTATCACCAGACCGACAGCATGAACCATAGATTCAAATTTTTGAGGTATCGGACGCCTTATTATCATTTCAATAAGCAAGAAAAATGCACGTCCGCCATCAAGTGCAGGAATAGGCAAAAGATTAAAAACGCCAAGATTTATTGTTATAAGTGCTATTATCGGCAATAGGTCCAATATTCCGCTTTTAGCAGCATCCCCTATTACTGCAGTGACCCCAACAGGCCCTGAAACTGCACTTATACCAAACTTTCCCGTTAATAAATCTACCAACGAGAACCATACTGTTTTAGCATAAGAAACCGTTGTTTTAACCGATTGAGAAAGATAACTGCCAAAGGTTTTTTCGATAGGTGCCACCTTAAAATCCATCTTTACATACCTAAAACCATTTTCAACCGCAGTATCAAATTTTACATCTAAATCTTTAACATTTCCGTCACGTTTAACCGTCATTTTTAAAACATCGCTATCAAGTGTGCTAAAGCAATATCCAAGGTCGGTCGAGGTTAAAACCCTGCGTCCATCAACCTTTATAATCTCATCGCCCACCATTAGTCCGCTCTGCTGACTGACGGCGTTTTCTTCAAAAACAGCAATTTTTGTACTTGCATACCTATCATGAGGTGCAAGTATAATCATAACCAAAATAAAACCGAAAACCAAATTCATAAATGCGCCTGCAATTACAATAACAAACCTGCGCCATGCTTTTTTATTGCAAAAAGCCTTATCGTCATGGCTTTCCTCACTCTCACCCTCCATGGCACAAAAACCGCCGAACGGCACAGCACGTAATGCATAAAGCGTTTCCTTGCCCTGTTTTTTTAACAATGTAGGTCCAAACCCAATCGCAAACTCGTTGACCCGCACACCCATAAGCTTTGCGGCAATAAAATGACCAAATTCATGAATAAAAATCATAAACAAAAACACCAAAACCGCAACAACATATGGCCATATAGTGCTAAAAAAATTCCCTATCGACGAAAAAACGCTTAAAGTTGTCATAACCTACTCCGTTCATAACAATTTATAAAAAATGCTTTACTGCTTCTCTTGCAGTAATATCGGCTTGTAAAACATCATCCAAACAAAAATCTTCAACAAAGGGTTGATTTTCTAACGCGAAATTCACAATTTCTGCAATATCGGTAAAACGAATTTTACCTTGTAGAAAAAGCTTTACGGCCTCTTCGTTGGCACCATTTACCGCTGTTGGCTTTAAACCGCCCTCAGTAATTGCCTTAATACAAAGAGGCAAGCATTTAAAGGTGTCGTAATCGGGTTGCAAAAAGGTCATAGTATTCACCTTAAACAAATCGAGTCTTTCTGCTGAACACTCAATTCTTTCAGGGTAGGTAAGTGCATATTGAATAGGCAACCGCATATCAGGTGTGCCTAATTGTGCAATTACCGCACCGTCGGTCAATTCTACTGCCGAATGTACAATGCTTTGACGATGAACAACAACCGTAATTTGTGACGGTAAAATATCAAAAAGATGCACCGCCTCTATAACCTCAAGACCTTTGTTCATAAGTGTGGCAGAATCAATGGTAATTTTTGCACCCATACTCCAATTAGGGTGCTTTAAAGCATCCTCAACAGTTACATTTCGTAACTCTTCAGTAGTTTTACCAAAAAAAGGACCGCCCGAAGCTGTTAGAATTATACCTTTAATAGCACCCTTCGGAACTCCTTGTAAGCATTGAAAAATAGCTGAATGCTCACTATCAACCGGCAACAGCTTAACATTATTTTCAGCTATTGCTTTTTTAACAAGTTTGCCGCCTGTTACCAATGTTTCCTTGTTTGCAAGAGCAATATCTTTTTTTGCTTTTATTGCCGCCAAGGTAGGTTCTAAGCCTGCTATTCCGACAATTGCGTTTATTACAATATCAGCATCATTTTCAGCCGCAATGTCTATTACAGCCTTTCTTCCAAAGGTAACCTTTGTATCGGTATCTGCAACAGCAATTTTCAATTCTCTTCCTGCCTGCTCGTTCATTACTACAACTGATTTAGGCTTAAATTCACGAATTTGTTGTTCAAGTAATTTAATATTGCTGCCTGCAACAAGTGTCGACACCTTATATCCTTGCTTCCTTGCAACATCAAGACTTTGTGTTCCAATCGAGCCTGTCGAGCCTAGTAAAGCTATCTTTTTCATATATATGCACTTCCATCTGAATTTTATTTAATCAAGGGCAACTGCACTACTGCAATATATGCCAATGGTGCTACCGCAATAACGCTGTCAAATCGGTCAAGAATTCCACCGTGTCCGGGCATAATTTTTCCATAATCTTTAATTTTACAATCTCTCTTAATATAAGAAAAAATTAAGTCGCCCAATATACCCGCAACAGCCAAAATAGGTGTTATGCAAACAATTAAAACCGTATTTGCCGTATAGTCAGTAAGCTTATTAAAAATCAAGCACGTAACAAGCATTATTAACACATCAAATATAACACCACCGACAGCACCTTCTATCGTCTTTTTAGGGCTGATTTCGGGTGCCATTTTGTGTTTTCCGAAGAAATATCCCGAAAAATATGCACCTGTATCACAAGCCCATGCTGCCAGAAAAACTACAATTATATAAAACAGTCCATGTCCGTCACTATGGCTGAAAACTGCCGCTAATGACCAAAAACTAAAGGTTATTGCAACCGTTGCACAAAACGCATATGACACTTGACTGGGCTGAACAGTCTTATGCTTAACCATGCTGACCGTAAATATTATAAGAGCATATAACACCAAGCAAAGCTCATGCTTTATGAGTAGGTTAAACTTAAATTCTGCACCGACAAGCTCAATACTGTAAATAATCGGTGTTACTACCGCATAAACAATTGAGCTTACTAATATAAACTTGGATTTTGTATACCCCGTTGACTTTAAAGCCTCATAAACTCCTATACAACCCACAATTAAAAGTAGAACATGCATAATCAAAGGGCTTATAATAACAGCCGCAACGGCAGCCACAATAAATATTATTATTCCAACTGCACCTGAAATAATACGGGTTTTCATTTTTCTTCCACCTCTACTCCGCCAAATCTGCGGTTTCTTTTATTATAATCCTCTATTGCTTTATCAAGGTCTTTAGTCGAAAAATCCGGCCACAAGACATCAGAATACCAAAATTCTGCATATGCTGACTGCCAAACAAGGAAATTTGAAAGCCTAAACTCCCCGCTGGGTCTTATAATAAAATCCGGATCGGGACAATCAGCGTATAAATGTTTAGATAAAACTTCCTCAGTTATTTCGTTAACACCTATATTGCCTTTTTGAACATCAGCACAAACACTCTTTACTGCATGCACTATCTCATCACGTCCGCCATAATTCACCGCCATATATACGGTTAATCCAGTCGCATCTTTAGAATCATTCTCGGCAATACGTATCAACTCTTGTATATCCTCAGGTAATGCAGTTAACTCACCAATAAACAAAAGCCTAATGTTTTCGGCTTTAAAATTAGTTGAATCCTTTAAATATTTTCGCAAAAGGTCCATTATACTGTCGACCTCTGCCTTCGGACGCTTCCAATTTTCAGTTGAAAACGCATAAACAGTAAGATATTTTACACCTATTTTATTACAATACCTTGCAATAGTTTTAAAATTTTCTGAGCCTGCAGCATGACCGGCTGTTCTCGGAAGCATTCGTTTTTTTGCCCATCTTCCGTTTCCATCCATAATTATACCAATGTGTTCCGGCACGTTTGAGAATTTTTGCTGGCGTTCTTTTTTCTTAAAAAAAGCCACTATTCTGTCCCCTTTTGTAAAAATGTCGTTAAGTTCAAAATCCCATCAGAGATTACTCTCCGATGGGTAGCTTTTATATTTCCAAAATTTCTTTTTCTTTTACTGCAAAGCTGTCATCTACTTCTTTACAGAATTTATCTGTTAATGCTTGTATTTTCTTCTCTCCGTTAGCTTGGTCATCCTCGGTAATCTCGTTATTTTTCTTTAATGTCTTAAGCTTTTCAATAGCATCACGTCTGATAGAACGAAGGGCTACCTTGCTGTCCTCGGCTGTTTTACGAACATCCTTAACTATTTCCTTTCGCCTTTCCTCAGTTAAGGGCGGAAAAATCAATCTCAAAACACGACCATCGTTTTGAGGGTTAATGCCTATATCTGAAACCTGAATTGCCTTCTCAATAGATTTTAATGCACTTGCATCATATGGCTGAATTTGTAAAACTCTTGCTTCCGCAACCGAAACTGCTGCTAATTGATTGACAGGAGTAGGGCAGCCGTAATAATCAACCGAAACCTTATCAAGAACCGACGGATTTGCTCGACCTGCACGTACCGAAGCAAACTCTCGTGCTAAAGCATCCATGGTTTTATTCATCTTATCTTCTGTATTGTTTAAAACTGTTTTCATATAATTTCCTCCAATAATCTATTTTACAAGTGTTCCTATTTTTTCGCCCATAACAGCGCGGACTATATTATCCGGGTCATTAAGATTAAAAACTAAAATATTTATATCATTATCTCTGCATAATGATGCCGCAGCAGCATCCATAACATGCAAATCCTTTGCTAAAACCTCTGAATGTGTAAGAGTATCATATTTTACGGCATTTGGATTTTTCCTGGGGTCGCTGTCATAAACGCCGTCGACATTAGTTGCTTTAAATATAACATCTGCACCGATTTCGGCAGCACGTAATGCCGCACCTGTATCGGTTGAAAAAAACGGATTACCCGTTCCTGCACCAAAAATAACAACCTCACCGTTGGCAAAGTGTTCCTTTGCACTTCTCGCAGTAAACGGCTCTGCAATTTTATTCATATCAACCGCTGTTAAAACGGTTGATTTGACACCCATTTGTTCTAATGTGTCACAAAGTGCAAGACTGTTTATTACAGTTGCTAACATTCCCATGCTGTCAGCTCTTGTACGGTCCATTTTTCCGCTTGAACGGCCTCTCCAAAAATTTCCGCCGCCGATTACAATGCCGACCTCAACACCCAACTCAACACATTTCTTGATTCGTTGGCAAACAATTTCAACCATATTAAAGTCTATACCTGTTTTTTGCTCTCCCGCTAATACCTCTCCCGAAAGCTTCAACAAAATTCTTTTAAATGTGGGCTTCATAAGCTACTCCATTCTGCCGTGAATTGCTATTTACGGCACACTTTTGTTTATAGAGTTATTTTACTATATTTTAACTATAAAGTCAATCTCAATGTAAATTGGAATTTATAAACTTATATATAACATTCTGAACCTTTTAGGTGAAATGTTTTTTAACGCCTTAAGCAGCGGAGGAGTATCCGAACCCAATTTTTACGCTGTGACGATATTTTATGATAGTAATATTAAAACAATTATTCACAATGCCGTTGGTTGAGCAACACAAAAACCGCATCCGATTAACTGCGATAATATTGTGAAATTATAATTGAATGATAATCTATAACTAAAGCCGCTCCTTGCTTTGCAGAGAGCGGCTTTTATTTATATTTGCGATAAAATTTTCTTTACTCTTTTTGCTTGGAATTTAACCTGTTCGGGTGCAGGGCCGCCGTAAACTGTACGGTCACAAACACATTTTTCAAGGTCAATCGCTTCATAAATACCTTCATCAAAAATGTCACACACCTTACGGTATTCTTCTAACGGTAATTTTTCTAAAGAGGTATTAAGCTCAATACACCTTGCAACCAGCTCACCTGTTGCTTTATATGCATCTCTAAACGGCAATCCCTTGCCTACCAACCAATCAGCACAGTCGGTAGCGTTAATAAATCCAAACGATGCGGCATGTCTCATGTTTTCTTTATTAACACGCATAGTATCAAGCATCGGAATAAAGGCTGTAAGACATTTTTCAACAGTATCAACGGCATCAAAAATCGCCTCTTTATCCTCCTGCATATCCTTATTGTAAGCCAAAGGAATACCTTTTAAAGCTGTTAATAACGTCATACTGTCGCCAAACACTCTGCCGGATTTCCCTCGCACAAGCTCCGCAATATCCGGGTTTTTCTTTTGCGGCATAATAGATGAACCGGTAGAAAAAGCATCATCAAGCTCTATAAATTTAAACTCACTTGAGCTCCACAAAATTATTTCCTCGGCAAAACGGGAAAGATGAACCATAATAATAGAAAGCGCTGAAGCTAATTCAAGACAAAAATCACGATCACTTACCCCGTCAAGACTGTTAGCGGTTATATCTTCCATTCCTAACAAATCCGCTACATATTTGCGGTCTATAGGATATGTTGTACCCGCTAATGCACATGAACCCAACGGAGATACATTCATTCGCTTACGGCAATCTGATATTCTTCCAATATCACGCAAAGCCATCTCAGCATAGGCTAAAAGCTGATGCCCGTAAACAATCGGTTGAGCGCGTTGCAGATGTGTATATCCCGACACGACCGTCTCGCTGTATTGCTCTGCCTTATCGCACAACACCCCAATATATGCCTTGAGCATATCTATAAGTGTGTCACACTCGTCGCGCAGATATAATCTTATGTCTAAAGCAACCTGGTCATTACGGCTTCTCGCAGTGTGCAACCGCTTACCTGCATCACCAATCCGTTCTGTCAAATTTGCTTCAACAAACGTATGTATATCCTCAGATATTTCGTCAAATTCCAGCTTTCCGCTTTCAATATCAGCAAGGATTTCATCTAAGCCCAAAACTATCTTTTTACAATCCTTTTCTGATATAATACCACATTTAAAAAGCATTTTGGCATGTGCTTTTGAGCCTTCAATATCCTGCTTATACATACGACTGTCGAACGGCAAAGACCGGTTAAAATCGTTGGTTCTTGGGTCCAATTCCTTCTTGAATCTGCCTGTCCAAAGTTTCATAAATATGATAATTCCTTTCCTTTTTATGAAATATCACAACGGCGCGACAGAAAACCCCGCCGTGCCGTTTAAAAAAATCATTTGCCTAGTTTTTCGTTTAATTTTGCCTGTACTTTAATCGGCAATCCGAAGAGATTTATAAAACCAGCCGAATCCTTTTGGTCATACGCACCTTCATCATCGCCAAAGGATGCTATTTCATCATCATATAGCGAATAAGGAGAAGTGACTCCGGCATTAATCATATTACCCTTGTAAAGCTTAAGCTTAACATCACCGGTAACATGCTCTTGCGTTTTGTCAACAAAAGCCGATATAGCCTCACGCAAGGGTGTAAACCACTGGCCGAAATATACAAGCTCTCCGAATTTTTGAGCAACTAATTTTTTGTAATGAGAAGTATCTCTGTCTAAGGTAATAGTTTCTAAAACTTCATGTGCTTTATACAAAATAGCACCGCCCGGTGTCTCATAAACACCACGACTCTTCATTCCCACTAAACGATTTTCAACAAGGTCTAACAAGCCTATACCGTTTTTACCGCCGATTTCGTTCAAGGTTTCTACAATCTGCAGTCCGTTCATCTTTACACCGTCAACCGCAGTCGGAATTCCTTTTTCAAAATGAATTGTTACATAAGAGGGCTTATCTGGAGCCTTTTCGGGAGAAACACCTAATTCCAAAAATCCCTCTTTGTTATATAAAGGCTCGTTAGCAGGGTCCTCCAAATCCATTCCTTCGTGGGATAAATGCCACACGTTTTTATCCTTAGAATAGTTGGTTTCTCTGTTAATTTTTAAGGGTATGTTATGTGCCTCGGCATACTCAATTTCCTCTTCACGTGATTTAATATCCCACTCACGCCAAGGTGCAATAATAGCTAAATCGGGTGCAAAAGCCTTAATAGTTAACTCAAAACGAACCTGGTCATTACCCTTGCCGGTACAACCATGGCATATTGCATCGGCATTTTCCTTCTTAGCAATATCAACCAATGCCTTTGCAATACAAGGACGTGCATGTGAAGTGCCGAGAAGGTAACTTTCATAATCTGCACCTGCTTTAAGACAGGGCCAAATATAATCCTCAACATATTCCTGCTTTAAATCAAGAACATAAAGTTTTGAAGCACCTGTTTTAAGTGCCTTTTCCTCAAGGCCATCAAGCTCAGTGCCCTGACCTACGTCACCTGACACTGCAACAACCTCGCAATTGTTATAGTTTTCCTTTAACCAAGGTATAATAATTGATGTATCCAATCCTCCTGAATAAGCCAGGACAACCTTTTTAATCTCTCTCATCTTTATTCCTCCGTCTGTCACTCTGAATTATTGATTTTATCCTCATCTATTTGATGCATACCATTATACACTATATGTTATAAAAATCAAGATATTTTTGTAAATTGTTGAATTTTTGTTTATAATTATGCATATATTGTTGATATTTATGAATTTTTATACATTTTTACTACATGTATGCAAATTAAAAAGAGCCAAGACTTTTTCGCTGACATATACCGTCAGTGTGTAAGTCGGCTCTTTTTATAATCACATTCAGTCGATAACCTCTATCCAGCCTTCAGGTGCAGAAATTCTGCCCATTTGAATTCCTGTAAGAGTATCATATAATTTTTTAGTAACAGGTCCCATTTCGCTCATGCCCGATGAAAAGCAAATTTCTTTACCATGGTCAACTATTTTACCGACAGGAGAAATAACCGCCGCTGTTCCACAAAGTCCACACTCGGCAAACTCAGAAATTTCAGAAAGTTTAATTTCTCTTTCTTCTGCCTTTAAGCCTAAATATTCAGTAGCAACCTTTAAAAGCGAACGACGTGTAATTGAAGGAAGAATTGTTTGAGACTTAGGTGTAACAACATTTCCGTCCTTAGTTATAAAAATAATGTTAGCACCGCCTGTTTCTTCAATATAGGTACGTGTTGCCGAATCTAAATAAATATTTTCATCATATCCGCAATCATGTGCATCAACAATATTATAAAGACTCATTGCATAGTTTAATCCTGCTTTAATATGTCCCGTTCCGTGAGGTGCGGCACGGTCTAAATCACTTATTCTTAACGTCAAAGGTTTTGCACCGCCCTTAAAATAAGGACCGACAGGAGTTGCAAAAATTCTAAACTGATATTCGGTTGCAGGCTTAACACCAATAACAGCATTGCTTCCAAACATGTAAGGACGCAAATAAAGTGATGCACCTGAGCCAAAAGGCGGAACCCACTCAGCATTGGCTGCAACAACTTTTTTAACTGCCTCAACAAATTTTTCAACAGGAAATACGGGCATTTTTAATCTCTCACAAGAGTCAGCCATTCGCTGTGCATTAAGGTCGGGACGGAAACAAACAATATGTCCATCCTCGGTAGTATATGCTTTAAGCCCCTCAAAACAGGTTTGAGCGTACTGTAAAACACCTGCGCACTCATTTATAGTAATATTTTCGTCCTCAATCAATGCACCGTCGTCCCATTTGCCATCTTTAAAATTGGCAACAAAGCGAAAATCTGTTTTAACGTAGCCAAAACCAAGTTCTGACCAATTAATATCCTTCTTTGCCATTATTATACCTCCATCAAAATGAAAACATTAAATTTTCAACCATATTTTTGAATATAATTTTATCACTATAGGACAATTAAGTCAATAATAAAGACAAATAATTTCTTGCCAAACGTTAATATTTATGGTAACATGTATTAGTTTTAAGCTGAAATTTGAGAGGTAGACTATGGCTAACGTTAAAGATGAAATTTTAAGAAGACGGACTTTTGCAATTATCTCGCACCCTGACGCCGGTAAAACCACCCTAACCGAAAAGCTTTTACTTTACGGAAGAGCTATTCAAAGTGCAGGCTCGGTTAAAGGTAAACAAAACGACAAGCACGCCGTTTCAGATTGGATGGAGATAGAAAAAAAGCGTGGTATTTCTATTACATCTTCTGTTTTGCAATTTGAATACGAGGGCTATTGCATAAATATTTTAGACACACCCGGACACCAAGACTTTTCGGAAGACACCTATAGAACCCTTACAGCTGCAGACAGTGTTGTTATGGTTATTGATGCCGCAAAGGGTATAGAGCCTCAAACAAGAAAGCTCTTTAAGGTTTGTGCAATGCGTCATATCCCTATTTTTACCTTTATCAACAAGCTTGACCGTGAAGCCCGTGACCCTTTTGAGTTGCTTGACCAATTAGAAAAGGAATTCGGTATAGGAACATATCCTATGAACTGGCCTATTGGTTGCGGTCAGGATTTTAAAGGCGTTTATGACCGCGAACAACACAGGATTTTAACCTTTTCGGATTCGCACAGCGGCAGTATGCGACTAAACGCTATTGAATGTGATATTACCGATACTGCTACGCTTGATAATCTTATCGGCGAATATCAAAGAGCTGATTTGGTTGACCAAATAGAGTTGCTTGACGGTGCCAGCTTTGACTTTGATTTAGAAAAGATACATCACGGCGAATTGACACCTGTATTCTTCGGCTCAGCTTTAAACAACTTCGGTATAGAGCCTTTTTTAGAAAACTTTTTAAAAATGACAACAACGCCTTTATCTTATCGTTCGGGCGAAGAATATATAGACCCTGCTGATGAGCGTTTCTCAGCATTCGTATTTAAAATTCAAGCCAATATGAATAAGGCCCACCGAGACAGGATTGCTTTTATGCGTATTTGCTCAGGTAAATTTGAACGTTCTAAGGAATATTTCCATATTCAAGCCGGCAAACCGATTAAACTGTCACGCCCTCAGCAGATGATGGCTGAAGAACGTGAGGTTATCGACGAAGCCTATGCAGGTGACATTATCGGAGTATTTGACCCGGGTGTTTTTTCTATCGGAGATACAATTTGTGAAAAAAACATGAAGGTTCAATATGCAGGAATTCCAACCTTTGCACCTGAACATTTTGCTATAGTTGAGCAAATTGATTCACTAAAGCGTAAACAGTTTGCCAAAGGTATCACTCAGATTGCACAGGAAGGTGCTATTCAAATGTTCTTCCTGCCTAACAGCGGTATGGAACGCGTTTATGTCGGTGTAGTCGGTATGTTGCAATTTGATGTATTACAATTCAGAATGGAATCGGAATACGGCGTTAAGTACAGCCGAACCGATACCCCTCATTGTATTGTACGATTTGTTGAGGGTAATGTTGATTTAAAAACTTTAAACCTCATGCAAGCTACAAAATGGGTACAGGATTCCAAAGGCAGAAATCTGTTATTATTTACTGCTGATTACGAAATAAACTGGGCATTAGATAAAAACCCCAACCTTGTTTTAAAAGAATTCAGTCAAATGCAAGATATGTAAAATAAAGCTCTGTCACGTCATTGTGACAGAGCTTTTCTTTATTTGTCTAATATTTCCTTTATTAAGCTTCCTATAACATTTGCCATTGCCGAAAATCCCCAATCAATCGGATGGCAACCGTCAATCATTGATTCATCACCACAAACATCGCGTATCATTTTTCCGACGTCAATATAATAAACATTTTTATCGCCCAATGCAATAGCATGGTCATA
>JAZSAC010000154.1:0-7324 GCA_045601645.1 Acutalibacteraceae bacterium
AGAGGGCAAATAAAAAGCCCCTTTAGGGGCAGCCGGTGAAAGTGTTGCGGTTGGCAAACCTTTCGACGAGCCTATAGGCTCGGCCGGTCTTATGCCCTAAGGGGGCAGTGCATACTACCGGCACGGCCGGTAGTTATGATTTTACTTAAATTCTGTAATAATGTTTTTTTGACATACATCGGGGGAGTATTGCCAATAGTCAATATGGTCATTTTTTATGTAATATTTAATTGGTAAATGTTGATTGCTAACTTGAAAAGCATCGATGATTATCAATTTCACCTTCATTTTTTCAGGTAAAATACTTTTAATATAAACACTGGCTTGTTGGCCTGCGATAACACCGGGTTTTATTTCTGCAAGTCCTGCAAGATTAGGTGCTAATTCAACAAAAATACCATATGATTCTACCGAGCGAATTATACCGGAAACGGTCTCTCCTTGTCTGAAATTACATGCGTTTTCTTCCCAAGTGCCAAGTAATTCTTTCATTGTAAGCGTGATTTTATCACCTATTATACTTTTTATAATAACCTTAATTCTGTCACCGCAGCAAAAACGGTCGTTAGGATGTGAAATGCGCGATACAGAAATTGTGTCAATGGGTAAAAGTGCTATACAACCACAACCTATATCACAAAAAGCACCAAAATTTTCAAGGTGAGTTATGCGAGCGTTAATTACATCTCCCACTTTTAATTTTGTGATAAATTGAGACATGCATAACTCCTGAGCTTTTCTTCGCGATAAAATAGCTACACGGTTTCCGTTGCCGTCGGTAGTAAAGCCGTTGATTATAAATGATACAGGCTTTCCTACACGTGAAATAAGTGCAATATCGCGTACTGTACCATCAACTATTCCTATAGCACCCTCAGTTCGAGGAATAATACCCTTCATAACCCCCAAATTAACGGTCAGGTTGTGACCGGTATCGCAATTTTGAACGTATGCTTCAATAATTTCTTCTTTTGCCGCAGCTTCTTCTAAAGAAGAAATATTAGATAACGCACGACGATTTTTTAGGGTTGAAGATAATTCACCCTCAGGCATAAAAATATTATTCATTTTGTTCTTACCTTTCTGTGCAGACTTTATAGTCTGCTTATTTTTTTACTCCCGTTTATTTATATGCCGATACAAGCAAAATTTTTACAATAAAAATATTTTTTTAAAAGTTAGACGGTTGTTGCACAAAACAATGCAACTTTTATCTGTTTTAAGGGTTATATTGAAAGGGGTTTAAAAAAATGAAACTTACAACAAAAGAAAAAGATTTTTGCAGATATTATTTATCATGTCAAAATGCACGGGAAGCGGCTGCCAGAGCAGGTTATTTATTAGCAGAAAGAACCGGTTCAAGATTGCTTGAAAAAGATATAATTGCCGATGAAATTGAAAGGCTGATTCAAGAAAGAAAATGTAATCCTACAGCGGCAGATGGGTTGCGTAGAATAGCCTTCGGCTCAATAGCAGATGCAGTAAAATTGGCAGTTGGTATCTTTGATGAAAACGAGATTGATAAGCTCGACCTGTTTTTGATTTCAGAAATCAAACGTTCTTCAACAGGAACTGTGGAAATAAAGTTTTTTGACAGAATAAGGGCTTTAGAGGGTCTATTGGAGACAGATAATAATTATGCAGATGATTCGGTTTCGGAATTTGTCGGTGCGATTTTTAAAGGCGCTTCGGCGATTGACGGTGTCGAACGGAGTGAGCAAGATGAAGTTTAAACCCTTTTCAAAAAAACAGCTTGCAACGCTGTGCTGGTGGGGTCCTAACAGTCCCTATCGTGAAAAAGATGCTGTAATTTGTGATGGCGCCGTAAGAAGTGGCAAGTCACTTTGCATGTTTATTTCATTTATTACTTGGGCAGGCTGCAACTTCCAAAATGCATCCTTTGCCGTATGCGGCCGAACGACTGCCTCGGTTAGACGCAACCTTTTAACGCCGTATATGTCGGTGTTAAATAATTTAGGATTAAAATGTCGTTATCAGGTGTCAAAAGGCAAAATGACGGTGGAAATGAACGGCAGAGAAAACACTTTTTGGATATTCGGCGGTAAAGATGAGGCATCAGCATCGTTGATTCAAGGCATGACGCTTTCAGGTGTTATGTTTGACGAGGTTGCCTTAATGCCACGTTCGTTTGTAGAACAGGCTTTAGCACGTTGTTCGGTTGAGGGCTCAAAATTTTGGTTCAATTGTAATCCATCAAATCCATCGCATTGGTTTTATAACGAGTGGATAAAAAAATGCGAACAAAAAAATGCATTATATCTGCATTTTACTATGGAAGAAAATCCATCTCTTTCTAAAAATATGCTTGAAAGATATGAAAACATGTATTCAGGTGCGTTTTACGAACGTTTCGTAAAAGGAAGATGGGTTGCGGCAGATGGTGTGGTTTATCCTATGTTTGGAGAAGGGTGTATGGCAGACTGCCCAAAACAGTGCACACGTTATTATGTTTCGTGTGACTATGGCACCGTTAATCCTGCATCATTTGGGCTTTGGGGCGAATTAAACGGCGTGTGGTACAGATTACGGGAATATTATTATTCTTCGAAACGAGAGGGCGCACAAAAAACTGATGAGGAATATTATTTTGAGCTAAAAAAACTGGTTGATACAGCTAAAGTCAGTGCAATTATATGTGACCCGTCGGCAGCATCGTTTATTACCGTAATAAGAAGACACGGTGAATTTAAGGTGATACCTGCAAAGAACGATGTTTTAGATGGTATACGACGGGTTTCGGATTGTCTTAAAACAGGGAGAATTAAAATTTGTCGTGGTTGTAACGATACAATTCGAGAGTTTGGACTTTATTGCTGGGATGAGGGTGCTGTTAAGGATTGCCCTCGAAAAGAAAATGACCATGCAATGGACGATATAAGATATTTTGTATCATCAGTCTTGTATAAGACGCCAACAGCCAGTGTTGCAATAGCCACTAAAAGAAGTCTTTAATGATTTCGGAAAGGAAAAAAATGGGTAAAGAAGCAAAATCTAACATACAAAAACACAGTACAGTTGTTCAAACAGCGAGAATGTCTACGCACCCGTTTTCTGTGATTGAACGTCATAGAGCACTCAGTAGACCTGAGTTTGCAGTGTTTGATGCTATCAGAGAGGCAGTTCCGGTAGTGAGTGCGGCTATTGACAAATTAATACGTCTGGTCGGAAACTTTACAATAGAATGTGATAATAAGAAAGCCGAAAAAGAACTTGCCGAGTTTTTAAAAACTGTACCAACCGGAGTCTGTACATGTGGAATTAACAGTTTTTTGGGAATTTATCTAGACAGCCTTTTAATGTATGGAACGGCTGTGGGAGAGTATATTTTGAATGAACAAAGGTCGGTTGTTGCGCTATACAATGCGCCTCTTAAAAATATTGAGATAGCACAATCAGAAAATCCTTTTAAATATGTTGTTTCGGTACGGGAATCCAATGGTAATTTATCGGCGGTAAGGCATCCGGAACGATTGCTTATTACCGGCGCAAACCCGACTACTGATTATCCTTTTGGTAGGTCTTTGCTTGATGGGTTACCATTTGTGACTTCGGTTCTGTTAAAGATTTATAACAGCGTTGGTACAAATTTTGAGCGTATAGGAAATTTACGTTATGCGGTAACATATAAGCCGTCCGAAAGCAATGATACAGCCTTTGGACAGGACAGAGCGACCGAAATAGCACGTGAATGGTCTGCAGCGATGAGCGATAAGGAAGGTGTCAGGGATTTTGTAGCTGTCGGCGATGTTGATATTAAGGTTATCGGTGCCGATAACCAAATATTAGACACCGAAGTGCCTGCAAAACAAATGTTAGAGCAAATTATTGCAAAGACAGGCTTGCCTCCGTTTATATTAGGTTTATCGTGGTCAACAACCGAGAGAATGTCAAAACAGCAGGCTGATATTTTAACAAGTGAACTTGAATACTACCGAGAGTTGTTAAACCCTGTTATTTCGAAGATTTGCAGGTCTTGGCTTTATGGAGAAGGCTATTACTGTGACTTTAATGTTATATGGAATGATGTCACGTTGCAGGATGAGGTTGAACAAGCACGTGCAAGGCTATATCGTGCACAGTCAGCGGTTCTTGAAAAAGAAGGAGGTGGGGTACAACAATGAATAACGGAATAATTGGAGATTTTGGCGCACCAAATCCAAAAGAACTTGAAAAAATAAATGAATTTACCCGAAGAAAGTTTTCTGCTGAAGAAGTTTATGCGTTTTCTGTTGTGCTGTGTGATAATGATGTGGACCGTGATTATGAAAGGTTTACAGATGAAGCGTTGATAAAAATGGCTGAGCTGTTTGTAGGAAAAACAGGTATTTTTGACCATTCTCATAAAGCTGAGAATCAATGTGCAAGAATTTTCTCCTGTACGGTTGAAGAGGTTGAAGGAAAATTTAATGCTGCAGGCGGAAGGTATAAACATCTAAAGGCAAGAGCATATATGCCAAAATCGGAAAAAACAGCCGAATTGATTTTAGAAATTGATGCGGGGATAAAAAAAGAGGTCAGTGTAGGTTGCTCAATGAAGAAATCAGGCTGTTCTATCTGCGGTCAGTCAGCAGGCACTTGCAATCATAAAAAAGGCAAAATCTATCGTAAAAACGGGAAAAACACACTTTGCTATTTCGACCTGTTTGAGCCTTATGATGCGTATGAATGGTCTTTTGTTGCTGTTCCGGCACAGCCTAAAGCAGGAGTTGTAAAATCATTTTGTGAGTCAAAAGAAATTAGAATAGGCGAAATTATAAAATCACTCAGCAATGGAGAGGTTTCACTTTCCGCTGTGGAAGCTGCAGCGCTTTCTGCTAAATTTGATGAGCTTAAAGCAGAGTCTTTAAAAGCAGGAGAGTTTATAGGCAGAAAAAAGCTTGAAATAATTGAAGCGTTTATTCCAACTGCTGATGATGCCGCAACCGCTGTGTTTATGAAAGCGCTTGATTGTCTTGAAACAGATGAGCTTTATAAACTTTATAATATCGGAATTGCCACAAAAGAAATAAGCAAACCACAGCTTGCTGTTAAGAAAAACAGTAAGCAAGATAATAAACACAACAATGTTTTTATAGTTTAAAGGAGAATGAAAATGAGTTTTGATAATATTACACTTGAAAAAGGAATGTATTCACATCCCGAAAAAAGCTTTTCACAAATTTTGGAAGAATTAGACCCCAGCACAAATTATGTTGGTACAGAGTATGAAGGACTTGATGCTTTTGGAAGACAGCTTAAGCGTTTTGATATAAAGGTGTCGGGAGCAGGCTCAGACAGTATTAGAAAATTCTTTGCAACCACACAGTCATCAGCACTTTTTCCTGAATATGTTTCACGTGCAGTAAAGCAGGGAATTGAGGAAATAAATATGCTACCCTCAATCGTTGCAACGACTACACACATCAACAGTCTTGATTACAGAACAATTGCATCGGTTCCAACCAATGCTGAAAAGGAATTGAGTGTTGTGGCTGAGGGTGCAGATATTCCTGAAACGGTTGTAAGGACTCAGGAAAATCTTGTGACCTTGCAAAAACGCGGTCGTATGTTAGTTGCTTCTTATGAAGCATTAAAGTTCCAAAAAATTGATTTGTTTTCTGTAACCTTAAAACAAATCGGTGCACATATTGCTCGCAGTCAGTTTGCAGATGCAGTTAACGTTTTAATTAACGGTGACGGAAATAATAATGCAGCTTCATCAATTAGTGTTGCAACATCTAATACCTTGACCTATGCGGATTTATTGTCACTTTATAATCAGCTTGACCCATATTCAATGAATCGTCTTATTATGTCACCTGCCACCATGCTTAAGGTTATGAGCCTTGATGAGTTTAAAAATCCGCTTTCAGGCATTAACTTCCAGGGAACAGGCAATCCCGGCAATCCTTTGGGTGCCAAGCTTTTACGTTCGGGTGCTGTTGCAGATGACGTTATTATCGGTCTAGATGCTAATTGTGCACTTGAAATGGTTGTTGCAGCCGATGTTTCGGTTGACTATGATAAGCTTATTGATTGTCAGCTAGAACGTGCTGTTATTACTACAACTGCAGGCTTTGCAAAGATATTTTCTGATGCTTCGGCTGTTCTTAGTATATAGTAGGTTTTGTTATGAGTTACGAAATCAGTATTGACAAAGTAATTGATATGTTTAAAGAAATAGCCGGTGAAGAAAGCGTTATTGAGGGAAAAATCTTTTGTCGTACCGCTGTTGATCTGGTGGGAACATGGTTAAAAGAGAGCGATGAATTAGAAAGAATGGGAAACCAAATTTGCTATGCAACAGCTTGTATTGCTAATTATCGCTATACTCTCAAAAATAGCACTAATACTGTAGATATTGATGCCGGTGATATTACGGTTAGGGATTGTTCGGAAAGTTCTGTGAAGTTTGCAGAGCAACTTATGAACGATGCTATTTCGGCTATTGAATCTGTACTTAAACCAAAGCGGTTTGCCTTTGTTTCAACCGAGGTGTAATAATGAGTTTTGAAAAAACCATTAGCCGATTTTTCAAAGAATCAGGTGCCCAAACGAGTATTCATTTAGGACAAATGACTTATAATGTTAAGGCAATAATCCAGCCTATGCGTTATAAAAACAAGCTTTACATAGAGCTTGGACGAACAGAGCTCGGCTTTAAAGACAGTGAATGTTTTTTATATTTAGGACCATCTGATGTTGATTTTTCGGGAGCTGAAATGGAAACCTATATTACAACAGCAGACCGGTCATATAATGTTTCGCGTGCTGACAGAATTATGTTGGGCGAGAAGGTAGCATATATTTGGGCGGTGCTGACACCTAGAATAAAGGATGGTATATATGAACAGCTGTAACAACATTATTGATAGTATGTGTCGTGCATTTTCAGAAAACTGTAATTTGGCTGATGTAAAATTCATTCATGAATTTCCTTCGGCTAAACAGGATATGCCTTTGAGAGAACCGATTGTATCAATCGGTATGGAAAGTATTTTAATTGCAAATGATGATAAGGTTACCATAAAAACGGGAGTATCTTCTTGCGAAGTAGAAATACTGTTAAATGTTTGCGTTCCGAAGGCTGAAAGCGGTTTTAATTGTCAAAGAATTGTTGATAGAATAATTGAAGGTATAGAGTGCTTCTTGGATGTTTTCAGTATTATAGGTATTGTTGTTGAAAAAACAAAATACAGTACCTCATTAAATGCACTTGTTGTTCCGATTAAAATTTTAATTTCTAACGATAACGCATACTAATTATTCGCCGCCGTGCTGAAAAGCACGGCGGTTGTTTGTTATTTTTTGTGCTTAATTATTC
>JAZSAC010000155.1:0-2337 GCA_045601645.1 Acutalibacteraceae bacterium
ATTGTTGGAAATTGTTTACTTATTACTAAAAAATGTATTAAAGAAGTTGGATATTTAGATACCGCATATGGATTAGGATATGGTGAAGAAACTGATTATCAATTTTCAGCTATGTCTAAAGGTTTTAAAGCAAAAGTTTCAATCGATACATATGTCTTCCATAAAGCAGAGGTTTCTTTCGGAGTTTCAAAAGAAAAACAAGAACGTTTAAAGAAAAATCGTGATTTGTTTTTTAAAAATTTTGAGCGTTTAGGATTTGAAAAATCAGTTAAAAAAGTTTTAAATATCAATTTTTTTAGCATATGTATTAAAAAATTTAGACAATGTTTGGCAAAAATTCATCGGACAATTAGAAGAGGTATTAAAAAATGAGTGTATTTAAAAACAAGACATTACTTATAACAGGTGGTACCGGTTCTTTTGGTAATGCAGTATTAAATAGGTTTTTACAAACCGATATCGGAGAAATTCGTATTTTTTCGCGTGATGAAAAAAAGCAGGATGATATGCGTCATGAATTTCAAGCAAAAATGCCTGAGGTTGCTGAAAAAATTAAGTTTTATATAGGTGATGTTCGTGATATTTCTAGCATTAGAAATGCAATGCACGACGTTGATTATATTTTTCATGCAGCTGCATTAAAGCAGGTTCCTTCGTGTGAATTTTTCCCGATTGAAGCTGTTAGGACTAATGTTTTAGGAACAGAAAATGTTCTTACGGCAGCAATAGATGCAGGCGTAAAAAATATTGTATGTCTTTCTACTGATAAAGCCGCGTATCCTGTTAACGCTATGGGAACAAGTAAGGCTATGATGGAAAAGGTTATAGTTGCTAAAAGTAGAACAATAAATCCTAAAAAAACTAAAATCTGTTGCACGCGTTATGGCAATGTTATGTGTTCACGCGGTTCTGTAATACCTTTGTGGATTGAGCAAATTAAAGAGGGTAAGCCTATTACAATTACCGAGCCTTCTATGACAAGGTTTATTATGAGCCTTGATGAAGCCGTTGATTTAGTTTTATTTGCTTTTGAAAATGGCGTATCAGGTGATATTTTAGTTCAAAAGGCTCCGGCTTGCACTATTGAGACCTTGGCTAAAGCAGTGACCGAGTTGTTTAATCCTAATACCGAGATAAAGGTTATAGGTATAAGACATGGTGAAAAAATGTATGAAACTTTACTTACGAATGAAGAATGTGCTAAAGCTTCTGACCTAGGTGATTTTTACAGAGTGCCATGCGATAACAGAGGTCTTAATTATGATAAATATTTTAAGATTGGCGATACCGAGAGAAATACACTTACAGAATTTAATTCCAATAACACAGAGCTTTTAAACGTAAAACAGGTAAAAGAAAAATTATTAAGCCTTGAGTATATTCAAGAAGAATTATCGAATTTTAAAAAATTATAGTTTTTAAATATGGTGAATGTGAATGCAGGATTTAAAACTTAACGAAACACAAAAAGTTTTATTAGAAATACTTGCCGCCTCGCTTAAAAACGAGAAATATCCTATCGATAGTTCTTTTGATTTTGAAGCGGTTACTGATGAAAGCAGAATGCAGGCGGTACTGTTACAGGTGTTTAATAGTCTTGATTTAACTGCAGTTGCCGATGAACTTAAGAAAAAATGTTTAACTGTTTCACTTAAACATTTAAGAAACAATCTAATAATTCATTCATTTCATAATTATATTCATCATCTTATGAGTGAAAATGATATTGATTATTGTATTTTAAAAGGGTGTGCATCGGCAAGATATTATCCTGATCCAATTATGAGGGCAATGGGTGATGTTGATTTTTTGGTTGATAAAGATGATATTGAAAAAGCATCTGAAATTTTAGTTAATGAAGGATTTATTCGACGCGATGAGGGCAGTGCTTGTCATATTATTTTTTGCAAAGATAATATGCGCTTTGAAATGCATTTCAGTCCAGCCGGAATGCCTGAGGGCGCACCGGGAAAGCTGATTAAAGAATATTTAGTTAATGTCTTTAATGATACAGTTTTTTCTAAAATCGGTGAAAATGAGTTTAGTGCACCGTCTGATTTTTATCATGGTCTGTTTTTGTTGATGCATATGTATCACCACATGCTTGGAGAAGGAATAGGTTTGCGTCACTTATGTGATTGGGCAACATTTGTAAACAGTATTGATAATGATAAATTCGAAGATATTTTTAAAGAAAAGCTAACAAAATGCGGTCTTTTCAGATTTGCTCAAATATTAAGCTTCACAGCATGCGTGTATCTTAAAATAGAGTATAAAAATTGGATGGGTGATATTGATAAGGAGCTTGCTGAAGATTTAATTTATGATATCTTTGAC
>JAZSAC010000156.1:0-2264 GCA_045601645.1 Acutalibacteraceae bacterium
TTTGCTAATTGCTAACCGCTAATTGCTCAATAAGATTCATTTTCTTTCCAAATATAAAAACAGCAAGTCGGCTGAGAAATCAGTCGGATTGTTGTTTTGCTAAACATGTAAAACTTTTACAAATACTCTGTTAGGAACAAAAACCTATAGTAGCAAATAGCAAACAGCGGATAGCAGATAGTTTTCAATTCTATTTGCTAATTGCTAACCGCTAATTGCTCAATAAGATTCATTTTCTTTCCAAATATAAAAACAGAGCACTCGCTGAGAAATCAGCGAGTGTTCTGTTTTAGTGAGTGCTTTTAGATTGTGTAAAAACTGTTTGTGAAATCCATCTTTACACTTCCGGAATATCCCTGAGGCTGATAAAACTTCTTGTTTTATGTATAAAACTGTGTTATGATTTAATTGAATAATTGTATTATAATCTGTGCAATTTAATAAAGGGTGCTTTTATGAAAAAAATTAAAAAATTATTATCCCTCGTGCTTTCAATGCTGCTAATTATGTCAACAATGCAAACATCAGTTGCAGCAATATGTGAGAATTTGTTGATAGTTTCACAGCAGATGACGGCTGGAAATAACCTTGCTTACAATAACACAACAGAACAATTAAATTCTAATGTTATTGCCGGCGATACAAATAATGACGGTTTAGTTGATATTCAGGATTATCAGGTGCTTGTAAATACAATCCTTAAAGATGACCACAAACAGATTGAAACTGCGAGCTATGATGATATTATTCGTTATGATCTGAATAGTGATGGGTATCTTGATGCTTTGGATGCTTACCTTATGCTACAAATAATAAACGGCTTTGCAACTGTTGAGGTATATGAAATTGGCGATTACGATTGTAATGGTATTGCATATGAAGAATCAGATTTGATTGCAATTAAACATGCTATTTCAAGGCCATATAAGCTTACAACTGCTGAAAAACGCGCATCTGATATCAACGGCGACGGTAAGGTGAGTGAAGAGGATTTAACAAATCTTATCGCTATTTACGGTGAAATTGCAGACGTTGAATGTAAGAATAATGCAAAGGCTTATTACAGCTGGAAAAACAACTATAAAACCTGCACAGCAACTGCATTGTGCAGCATTTGTAATGTGCAGGTCGAAGTAGAAACCATTAATACAACAAGTGAAACTCTTTCGGAATTAACCTGCACAGGGGATGGCAGGGTAAAGTATACTGCAACATTTTCCAGCGAATTTTTTGGCACAAAAGCAACAGAGGTTGTAACAAATGCTAAAGGGCATAATTGGAGTGAATGGAAAACAGAAATCCCGGCATCTGCTGTATCGGCAGGCAAAGAAAAAAGGATATGCTCTGCTTGTGCAAACGAAGAGGATAGGGTAATTGATAAGCTTAATTTAGATAATCGCATTGTTGCATATTATACGGTGGTCGGCAATAAGGTCATTAATTTGGTCGACGGTAAAGAAATGGAAAATGCTGTTGTAGATAATGACGGTTATTTCAAAGGTGGAAAGGTTAAGCTCCCTTCTTCTTATGAAAAGGCAAGTATTGAAGCTGTTATGGTTTACAATAGATTGTCTACAGACCCTCCTGTTGGTAATTCTTTAAGTTATTACGGAGGCACATTTTTATTAACGGAAGCTGTCAATCCAAGTAACTGGGGCTATATCAAAACGCCTTTTGGTGGTGGGCAGATCGGGACCGATTTTACATTAAGACCCTCTTTGAATTATAACAAGAGAGTTTTAAGTGGTGGGGAAACCTATTGGTGCCTGTCTTTTAATAAGGATGAGGGTGTTTATGCAATGCAGGTTGATGATGACTACGTTGAAAAAACGCATTGGTCTAATTATATCAACAGCTCGTTCACCTTATCCAATGAACATCAATTTAAGGAATTTATAGTATATTCTGAAAAGCTTACCCAACAAGAAATGGCTGAGCATTTTGTTAACAGTGGATTGTCTGAGAGTGAAAATACCGGTGAAATTATTGGGCGTGTCAATAACGGTATCACAGGCTTAGGCAGCGCATTTGCATTTACTAAAAACGGACAGTATGGTATACCTGAATGGTATAATACCCATACCGAGGCAGGCAATTATTCTGTTAGCGACGGCAACGGAATGCTTTTAAATTACACTATTTCCGATTATGTTGAGCCTGACCTTGGTATTGACCATAGCAAATATGAAAGTGTTCATATTATAAAAAAACCTGCAGTTTTACCTGTAGGATATAGGTATGCATTATCTGCAGTTCCTTATCCG
>JAZSAC010000157.1:0-13399 GCA_045601645.1 Acutalibacteraceae bacterium
TACTTTAAATTTACACCTATCTCAAAGATAAAAACAAAAAGTGATATTATATTCGAGTTAAAACTGTCCGAAGGACAATATCGCGATGCGAAGCATCATATAACTGCGAAGAAATATAAGTCACTGAAAGGCGAATATAACTGAGGCACACTTCCTTACGAAGTGTGCCTCTTGAGACAGTTTTTTTATAGTCTAAATTAAAACTGTTTGTGCACCTAACAGCTCATAATCCTCATGGTTGTGAGAAATAAGCAAAACGGTTTTTCCTTTTTCAATATATTCGCGTAATATTATTTCAGCAATTTTTTTCTTTGCAATACTGTCAATACCGTTAAACGGTTCGTCTAAAATCAATGCATCTTGTCCGAAGGCTATGGCACGTATTATTGCTGTGCGTCGCTTCATTCCGCCGCTTAATTCCGACGGCTTTTTGTTTTCCGCTTCGGCAAGACCTGCCTCAACAATCAATTTTTCAGCAAAATCGTATTGGCTTTTTTTAAGCGGCAATGTAACATTTTTCTTGAGTGTTAATGAATCTATCAGGCGGTCTTCTTGAAAAACACAAGAAATGCTTTTCGGCACCTCTATTGTTCCGCTGTCTTGCTTTTCAAGGCCCAAAATCAGTCGAACAATAGTAGTTTTTCCGCAACCGGAAGGTCCTACAAGACAAACACACTGCCCATCATTAACCGTTAAATTGAAGTTGTCAAGAATTTTTTTCGTGCCGTAGCTAAAGCTTATATCAGTTAATTTTATCATTTTGAATACCTCCTTTTAAGAGGTGCTTTTTATAGATGTGCTTTAACAGTGTCTCTATTAAAAGACTTAAGACTATTACTGTGATTGTTACAGCGTAAACTTCGTCAAAATTAACCGAACCTTTACTCTGCCAAAGGATTGTTCCAAGTGAAACGTTGGGAGTACATATAACTTCGGCAGCAACACCGGATTTCCAAGCAAGACCTAAAGCGTTGACGGTTGCTGTAAAAAAAGAAGGAAGTAATGTAGGAATTTTTATATATCGCAATGTTTTCCAAAATCCGAAACGAAATATAAATGACATCTCGGTCAAGTCTTTGTTTGGTTGATTAAGACCGTCATTTAAGGTTTGCCAAATTAAAGGAGCAACCATAAGGCATACAATATATATAGGCAAAACGTTGCTTTCAAAAAAGAGATATAGCAGTATTATAATTGCAACTACCGGAACGGTACGAATAATTTTAAGTATCGGTGCAATCAGCAAATATGCAATTTTTGAAACATAAGTTAATAATGCTAAAATTACACCTAAACATGTACCGAGTAAAAAACCTGCAAAAACACGTAACAGAGTACTTGCTACGGCAGTTAAATAGGGAACAGTAAAGCCTATTTCCAACCATTTTTTAAAAACAGTTAAGGGACTTGGTAAAATCAACAATAGCAATTCGTTGTTACGGCTTATTATACGAGAAGCAGCTTCCCAAACTAAAAGCCAAAACGAAACAACTAAAATTACCTTAATTGCCTTTTTAACAAAGGCCTTAATATTACTGTGCATAAAGGTAGAAATCATCAGACGGCAAATTATCGCCTATCGAGCTTGGATTTGCAGAGTGAAGTACATTTAAGTATCCCTTAACATTGGTCATCATTTCTTGGCCCACAACATAAGCGAGGTTGCAATTGGGAATTGCTTTTTTGGCAATGGGTTCGGAAGCGGCAATTTTGTAGGTTGCACAATGCTTTGCGACTTCATCAACATTGGTTTTTGCAAATTCAATAGAAGCAGAATATTCTTCAAGGAATTTTGTTATGGCCGGTTGATTGCTTTCAACATAGCTGTCAAGGGCAATTATGCAACCCATCATAAGCTTTGTATCGCAAATTTTTGACCATTCATCGTTTATACTTAAAACACGGTTAAGAGCTTGGTTTTTAATCATAACCGTAGTAGCAGCAGGCTCGGGAGCCATAGCGACCTCAGCCTCGCCGCTTATAAGCTTTGCAACAAGGTCTTCAGATGAAACAAAATTTATGGTCACATCTTTTTCGGGGTCGATTTTATTTTTCTCGAGAATATATTTTAAAATATATTCGGGATTTTGACCTTTACCGGTTGAATATATAGTTTTGCCTTTTAAATCTGAAATAGATTTAATGGTATTTCCTTTTTCTAATATAGATAAAACGCCATAGGTATTAACGGCAAGCATTCTTACCTTACCTTTGGTTTTGTTGTAAAGAGTTGCTGCAACGTTAGTAGGAACCGAGGCAATATTTATTTCGCCGTTTAAAAATTTTGCGTTGATTTCGGTGGCAGCCGATTCAACGGTAAAGGTATAGTTGTTTGCGGTGAGCTTTGCGTCGTTGTCAGCCATTAGCTTTGCCATGCCAACACCGGTAGGACCTGTCATACAAGCAACCGACATATTAATCGGTATATAATTAATATCATCAGAAGTGTCATTTGTGCCTTCTGTATTTTGACTGTTTTTGCATGAGCATAATCCTAATAAAAGCAATAGAATTAAAAGTGTTGATATAATAGAAACAAATTTTTTCATAAAAGTTCCTCCAGAATTATTTTATAATAAAAGTTTTATTATTTCTTTTTAAAAGTCCGTTTTCTTCTAAAATATGTAAGCTTCTATAAATACTGGTTCTTCCTATTTTAAGTCTCCGTGCTAATTCTGCAATGCCAAAGTTGAGTGTTACTGTGTTATCTTCCGATAGAGATAAAAGGTATTCATAAACCTTTTGAACGGCACTTCCTGCAGAAAAAGCGTCAATTCTGTGGTTTAAAAAACGAATGCGTTCCGTAAGATAGTAAATATAGTTTACAGCGATTTGAAAATGTTCTTTCATAAGACAGCAGAGCTGTTGTTCGGAAATATAGTAAACCGTACAACAATTATCGGCAGTTATTTTGCTTTTCCCTTCTCGCCAAACACCAAACATTGATGCTGCACCAAAGATATCACCCGAGTAAATAGTACGTACAGTAACTGAGTCAGCAGTATCGTTTATACGAGTTATAGTTGCTGTTCCTTTTTCGAGTATGCCTATATGACCGTTTAAGTACAACTCACTTCCTCTATTTAAAACTGCCGGTTCACCGAGAGAAGAATAAATTTCTTTGACCATTTCATCGGTTAGTTTATCAAAAAGGAAGCATTTCATATTATTCACCCCCAAAAAGTGTATTTTTTGGAACACTTTTAATTATTATACTATTGGTCAATGAAAAAATCAACTGATTTTATAATTTTTATAAAAAACAATAAATTTATGTAATAAAAATTAACAAAGTGGGCAAAAAATTAATGAAATATGTGCACAATGTTAAATTTGTAACATTTAAGGCAGAAAATGTATTTTTTGCTTGACTGAATTGTAAAATAAATATATAATGTTAAAAGTGAAAAGTTCGGTTTTTTTGTGCAGGATAAGCAATTGTGCAGAAAAATGTTCCGACACTTTAGTACCACCGCCGGCACAAAACTTGTCGGAATTTGTATATATAGAGAATGGAGTTGCTATGATGACAAAAAATCCTACAGTAATTAAATGGCTTGATGAAATGGAACAACTTTTAAGTCCTGATTCAGTTGTTTGGGTTGATGGTTCTAAAGAACAAACAGAGTCATTGCGTAAGGAAGCCTGTGAAATAGGTGAGCTTGAAAAATTAAACGAAGAGCTTTTGCCTGACTGTTATTTGCACAGAACCAAGCAGAATGATGTTGCACGTGTTGAGGACAGAACCTTCATTTGCACAACAAAGCAGGAAGATGCAGGTCCCACAAACAATTGGTGCGCACCTGATGAGATGTATAAAAAGCTTTATGATATTGCTCGTGGCTCATATAAAGGAAAAACCATGTATATTATTCCTTATTCAATGGGACCTATTGGTTCGCCATTGGCTAAAATAGGTATTGAGGTTACCGATTCTATTTACGTTGTACTCAATATGCTTATCATGACCAGAGTAAGTCCTAAGGTTATGGAAGTTTTGGGGGATAGTAACGATTGGGTACGTTGCCTACATTCACGTTGTGATATTGACCCTGAAAAGAGATATATTTGTCAGTTTCCGGAGGATAATACAATCATTTCAGTTAACTCAGGCTATGGTGGAAACGTTCTTTTAGGCAAAAAGTGTTTTGCACTAAGAATTGCTTCTTATCAAGGCTGGAAGGAAGGCTGGATGGCCGAGCATATGCTCATTTTAGGTCTTGAGAATCCGCAAGGAGAGGTCAAGTACATCGCAGCGGCTTTCCCGTCAGCATGCGGTAAGACTAACCTTGCTATGCTTATTCCACCTGAATATTTGCGCAAAAAGGGTTACAAAATTTGGACTGTCGGTGATGATATTGCTTGGATGCGTATAGGACCAGATGGAAGATTATATGCAATTAACCCTGAAAATGGCTTCTTTGGTGTTGCACCGGGTACAAACGAAAAATCGAATTTCAATGCTCTTGCATCTACTAAGAAGGGTACTATTTTCACCAACGTTGCCCACGATATGAGCAATAATACTGTTTGGTGGGAAGGTCTTAATAAAGATTTACCGCAAAACGCTATTGATTGGAAGGGTAATAAGTGGGACGCTTCTAAGTTTGATAAAGCAGATAAGTCTACTTGTGCCGCTCATCCAAACTCAAGGTTTACAGCACCGGCAGAAAACTGCCCCTGCATTTCCGACGAGTTTGACAAGGGCGCAGGTGTTCCTATTTCTGCAATTGTATTCGGTGGACGTCGTGCAAAATGCACTCCGCTTGTATATCAATCAAAGGATTGGGAAAATGGAGTATTCATTGGTTCTGCTATGGCGTCGGAAACAACCGCTGCTGCAGCCGGTGCAGTTGGTGTTGTACGTCGTGACCCAATGGCTATGCTTCCGTTCTGCGGTTACCATATGGCCGACTATTTCCAGCATTGGCTTGATATGGGCAAAAAACTAGGAGATAAAGCGCCTAAGATTTTCAATGTAAACTGGTTCCGTACCGATGATGACGGCAATTTCCTCTGGCCCGGTTTCGGCGACAACATGCGTGTTCTTAATTGGATTATTGACCGTTGTGAAGGTAAGGCAGATGCTACTGAGACTGCTATCGGTTATGTTCCGAAGCCTGAAGATATTGACCTTACAGACCTTGATATGAATATGGATACATTAAAGGAAATCTTAACTGTTGATAAAGAAAATTGGGCAAAAGAATGTGCTGAAATAGAAGAACATTATAAAAAGTTTGGTGACAGGCTACCGGTTGAACTTAGAAATCAACTTGAAAGACTTAAGAAAGCAGTTACTGAATAATTTATAGTAATTTTAAAAACCAACTCGATATTTCGAGTTGGTTTTTTATATGTTTAGTTATTGTAAATTTGGTGTTTAAATATTATGTGTTGAAAAAAGTATATAAAAGTGATAGAATTATGTGGGATTGCTCGAATAAATAACGAGAGGAAACAGGTGAAAATCCTGTGCGGGCACGCCGCCGTAACGAGAAAAGGCTTATCTATTCCTGCCGCAAAGGAAGAAAAACCATTGACTTGACAAAATGTCGGTTGAGAAGGTGATAAGCTGTTCGTAAGCCGGAATACATAGTCCCAAAGAAAAACTAAAATTTCGCGAGCGCCGAAATGGTTTTAATTTTTAAAAGGAGAGAAAATAAAATGGAGAACAAAAATCAATTTATAAAATTATTATCTATTATTGTTGCGTTTATTACTGTTGCGGCCATGGGATTTACGCTTACTGCATGTGAAGGAATTGAAAAGCCTAACCAAACAATTGCTTCTAACAACGAGAATTCTTTAAAAGAAAACAATGAAAGCACACCCGGTAGTGTTTATCAAGAGGGTATGATTCGTTACGGCAACAGCGGTGATAAGGAGTTTGTTCTTTGTGTAACCGATATTGACGGAAATTGTACAAGGTACTATATAAAAACCGATAAATCGATAGTCGGTGAGGCATTAAAGGAACATAATTTAATAGAAGGCGAAGAAGGCCCTTACGGATTGTTCATTAAAAAGGTTTGTGGAATGGAAGCCGATTATGATAAAAATAAAACCTATTGGGCTTTTTATATAGACGGTCAATATGCAACAGAGGGAATTGATAAAACCGAAATTATTAACGGTTGCTATTATGACCTTATAATAACCAAATCATGACTATATTTGAAATTGCATTATATGCCATTTTAGGCGTTATAATGTTTATATCCGATATTGTCATGGAGGCATTGGCTAATATTCATATTTTAGCAATGTTTATTGTAACTTTTACTGTAGTTTATAGGGTAAAGGCACTTGTGCCGATTTATGTTTATGTTTTTTTACAAGGTCTTTATTCGGGATTTGCGTTGTGGTGGGTGCCTTACTTGTATGTATGGGTGGTGCTGTGGTGCATAGCAATGCTGTTGCCTCGGAATATGAAGCCGATAAGGGCTGTTGTAACATATGCATTGGTGTGTGGGTTGCATGGACTTTTGTTCGGAGTACTTTATGCACCTATGCAGATAATACTTTTTGGCATGGAATGGAATCAGCTTGTGCCTTGGATAATAGCAGGCTTACCGTTTGATGTCGTACACTGTGTAAGCAATGTCTTTTCCGGTACGTTGGTGCTGGGCCTTGTAAGAATTTTGACTAAACTACCGGGTGCTGTACCCATAAAAACGAAAAGAGTGAAGGAAAATGAACATCAATAAATCGGTTACTGAGCTAATAGGTAATACCCCTATGCTGGAGCTTTGCAATATTGAACGCATGCATAAGCTGTCAGCAACAGTACTTGCAAAGCTTGAATGTTTTAATCCGGCTGGCAGTGTTAAAGACCGAGTTGCTATGGCTATGTTTGATGATGCTATTAAAAGTGGTAAAATAAAGAAAAATACCGTTATAATTGAACCTACCAGCGGAAATACCGGTGTAGGACTTGCAGCGGTTGCTGCCTCACGGGGATATAAGGTAATATTAACAATGCCGGATTCAATGAGTGTTGAGCGAAGAAAACTATTAAAAGCGTATGGTGCAGAAATAGTGTTGACTAACGGGGGAAAAGGTATGGCAGGTGCTGTTGAAAAGGCAAATGAGTTAGCACAGCAGTATGAAAGCAGCTTTATTGTAGGACAGTTTGAAAATCCTGCAAATCCAAAGGCACACTACGAGACAACCGGCCCTGAAATATGGAATGATACCGATGGTACGGTCGATATATTTGTTGCAGGTGTAGGCACAGGGGGTACTCTTACAGGGGTTGGAAAATTTTTAAAGGAGAAAAATCCTAAAATAAAAATAGTTGCTGTTGAGCCTTATGATTCACCTTTGCTTTCTAAGGGTGTTGCCGGTACGCATGGTTTGCAGGGAATAGGCGCAAATTTTGTGCCTGACACGTTACAAAAGGATATTTATGATGAAATAATAACGGTAACAACCGAGGCTGCTTATAAAGTGAGTAACGAGATATGCAAAAATGAGGGTATTTTGGTTGGAATTACATCGGGCGCGGCGACGGCAGCGGCGGTGGAGTTGGCAAAACGTCCGGAAAACAAGGGTAAGATAATAGTAGCGTTATTACCTGATACCGGAGAGAGATATCTTTCCACACCTATGTTTGCATAATATAAAAAACAAAAAGGGACTGTTTTAACAGTCCCTTTTTACGTTTTATTATGCCTTTATAAAATACTATACTTGTTTTTTGCGCTTTATTAAAATAATTATCACAATGCAAACGGTTATTATTGATAAAAATCCTGTAATAAGTGTAATTTCTGTTGAAATATTTAAGTCGTGTTTTTTATGATAATTATTTTCATCATCTACGTAAATATTTGGGTTTTCTTGTGTTCCGCCGATAATATAGTTTTTGGTTGAACTGAGTTGGGTATTTTCTTTATCGACTTGTGAAACCGAAATTATATCACCTGCATTCAGTGTTACTAACTCTTTTAAAATGAGTCTTGTATTATCAATCATTAATGATTCATAATAACTGTTGTTTATAAAGATTTGACTGTGGTTTGTAAAGTTTTCTCCTACAATTTGAAGTTCTCCGCTTTCGAGAAATTCAACATTAGTAATGGAAATTTCTTTAACGCCAAGTTGTAAATCTGTCGTTTTATAAGGATAATTTTCTTCTCCGTCAAAAGCCCATTTTTCGCCGTAGAGTATATCATATTCTAAAACCTTATGCCATTCATTATATTTTTCATTATTGGCAAAGTTTTGATGAAGCTTTGTTAATATGCCGTTATCTATACCGATTCTTTCTAACACATTGGCAGATAATTGATAGGCAGTTAAATTGGTGTTTTGTTTTTGCAAGTTCATGTTATCCCAAATAACATATTCTGTTTGGAAGAGGTCACCGTTCATTAAATCTTCAGCCGCAATATCAAAATTAGGCAGATGATCACCAAACATAACAACGACTGATTTTTCATCGCGCTCATTAAGAGATTTTAAAAGGTCACCGATAAATTTATCGACATCATTTAACTCATTTATATAAAAATCGAACGATTTATGCGTTTCTTCATTTTCAAAGCCATATGCTTTAATAGGCAGTTCATCGTCATATTGATTGGGGTATTTTCCATGGCTTTGCACCGAGATGGTATAAACAAAATCAGAGCCGTCAGTTGAGTTCAAGGCATCGTTAATCGAACCGACAAGTACATTATCTTTTGCCCAGCCGATAGCATTATATTCTACGTTTTGCATATATTCTACCGAAGTAAAGGTGTTGAAGCCAAGATTTGAAAAAACTATGTTTCTGTCATAAAAAACGGCGGTGTTGTTGTGAATAGCATGGCTTTTATAACCGTTTTCGGCAAGATTGTAACAAATGCTTTCACCTGCAACATCTTTTAAAATGGTTTTATAAGGATATTCACCGACACCAAAGTGTTCTAATGACATTCCCGAAAGAACTTCAAATTCAGTGTTGGCTGTGCCCGCACCGATTGACGGGACAGTTAAATATCCTGTGGAATAGTTGTTTTGAAGTTCGGTAAAATTAGGTATTGGATTTTCGGAAAAACTAAGTTTAGATAGGTGATTAACGTCAAAAAATGATTCTAACTGAAGGAAAATAATGTTTGGTTTTTCGTTGTTATGATTGTTGGTTTTAGGATTTTCGTTTGCGGCATAGGTGATTTTATCTACTATTTCAGAGACGTCTTTTTTATCGTATTGTGAAGGCTTATCTATACCTATGTCGAGAGCACTGCATAAAAAGCAATAGTTAAAACCATAGTCTTTGTATGCGTTAGCAATGTTTTTTACATGCTCTGACATTAAGATGCCGGTCGACCTAAATACAACAAGGCTTGAAAACAAAACTACAACAAATATTAAAGAAATCAAACCGTTTTTCAGTCGGTTGACTTTTATTTTAGGCAGCTTAATAAATAAAATCACAAGGGCGGTTAAAGCTAAAATCAAAGCTGTTGCGATAGCGATTATAGCGGGAGTGCTAAGGTATATTTTTATTATACTAAGCTTAACTACCTGAAGGTCAGCCCATTCTAACGGAGTTATCCTAAGGCTGAGTAAAACGCCGTTGCCGATTCCAAAACCAAGGAACAGTGCAAAAACAAGGCTGTAATAAAAATACCGTTTTTTTGATAATGTGCATAACGATAGAGCGGTGCTTATAATTAGACTGTTAAAAATAAAGGGTAGCGGACTGTCGAAAATGTGCATAAAAGCATCATTGATTGAATGACGATGACATGCTTCAATGATATAATTAAGCACTATACCGATTACTATGCACTGGGTCCAAGGCTGCTTGTGAGAAAAAGCAAGTGCTGCTTTTATACCTTGTAATATTTTTGAGAAAAACTTCCTCATAATTCCACCTTTTTAGTTACTGAATACAAATTTTAGATAGTATATCATAAATATGTGAATTTTTCAACCAATTAGAAAGGCGATTTTGTGATAATAAAAAACAATTACGTAAAATTGCAAGTAAATTACTTTAAAAACGTTTTTGTATGTGTTATAATAAAAAATAATGCAAATTTTGGAGTGTAAAATGCTTTTAAGTGTAAATAATCTTTCGAAAAGCTTCGGTGACAATATTCTTTTTGAAAATATTGGTTTTAATATAGAGGACAACGACATTATAGGGGTAATAGGCGGTAACGGTTGCGGTAAGACTACGCTTTTTAAAATTCTTTCAGGTGAAGAGTCTGCTGATACTGGCGGAGTGGCTCGTAAAAGCGGAGTTACTATAGGGGTTCTTAATCAGCATGCCTGTCAAGGCTCGCAAAAAACCGCTTATAATGAGGCTTTATCGGTTTTTGATGGTTTGCTTAATATGGAAGCCGATTTAGAAATACTTACACAGCAATTAGAAATTGAGCAAAGCGACAGTTTAATTGTTCGACATAATGATTTGAGAGAAAACTTTGAAAAGAACGGTGGGTTGATTTTTAGGTCAAAAACTCATGCCACACTAAGCGGATTGGGACTGGCTGAGGAGGAACAACAGCTTTTAGTATCACAGCTTTCGGGGGGACAGCGTTCTAAGGTCGAACTTGCTAAGCTTTTATTGTCTGAGCCTGATGTAATATTACTAGATGAGCCAACCAATCATCTGGATATTGATGCAATAGAGTGGTTAGATGGATATATAAAAAGTTGTAAGAAGGCTGTTATGATTATATCGCATGACCGATATTTTCTAGACCGTGTCGCAAATAGAATTTTTGAGATTGACGGGAAAAAATTATACACCTGTGATGGTAATTACACAAAATATTGTCAAGTGAAAGAGTTGCGTCAGGAAACAGTACGTCGAAACTATGAAAATACAATGCGCGAGGTTGGAAGAATAGAAAGAATTATTGAACAGCAACGACGTTGGAATCGTGAAAAAAATATAAAAACCGCTGAGAGCAAGCAGAAGATGATTGACCGAATGATGAAGGATTTAGAAATTCCCGAGCACGAACAAAGGGGAATAAGTTTGTCTTTTTCGGCTGCAAATCGTAGTGGTGATGAGGTTTTAAAAGCTGAAAATTTATCGGTTTCGTTTGACAACCGTTGTTTGTATAAGGCGGTTTCGATTGACGTAAGACGAGGAGAACGCATTTTTATAATCGGTGCTAACGGTTGCGGCAAAACCACACTTTTGCGTCAACTTTGCGACAAAAATGTTACCGAATATGGCGTCGGTGTGTCGGCGGGATATTTTGACCAACATCAACGAGAACTTTTTTTAGAAAAAACAGTTTTTCAACAATTGCGTGATGATTTTCCGAATATCGGAGATACGGCGTTGCGTAGCGCTTTGTCATTGTTTCTCTTTAAAGGCGATGATGTTTTTCAAAAGCAGAACGAGTTGAGTGGTGGCGAAAGGGCAAGAGTTGCTTTATGTCGATTGATGCTGAAGCACAATAATTTATTGCTGTTGGACGAGCCTACTAATCATCTTGACCTTCAATCACGTGAGGTTTTGGAAGAGGCATTGGAAGAATATGACGGCACCATAATATGCGTCTCGCATGACAGACATTTAATAAACCGATTATCGACAAGTATTTTATATTTTGAAAACGGCATAATTAAAAGGCTGTCGGGAAATTACGATGACTATATAAACAGCAGAGCTATTGTTAAAACTGCTGATGTTAAAAAAATCTGTTCCGATAACAAAAATGAGTACTTAAGAAAAAAGCAAGAGGCTTCTAATTTAAGAAAACTTAAAACAGCACTCTTAAAATGTGAAGATGAAATAGCTGAAAGTGAACAAAGGCTTTCAGAAATCAACATTCAACTTCAAAGAGAAGACACAGCTTCTGATTATCAAAAGGCGACCGAGCTTTCGAATGAAGCCGATGCCATAAATAATAGATTAGGGCTTTTAATGGAGACATGGGAGCATATAAGTTCGCAATTGGAAAAATCATAATATATAACGACGGGATTGAAATAGGGCAATGAATGCAGAGTTTAATGAAAAACATTATAAAATGACTACACAACCGGTTGAAAAGCTTGTATGTAAGCTTGCAATACCGACCATAATAAGTATGTTAGTTACAACCTTTTATAATATGGCAGATACTTTTTTTGTTGGGAAAATAGGTTCTGGTATGGAACCTGCTATTCAGGCATTGATGCAAACTCAGGCTACAGCTGCTGTTGGTGTTGTGTTTTCGCTTATGTCTGTTATTCAGGCTTTCGGATTCTTTTTCGGTCATGGTTCAGGCAACTTTATTTCAAGGGCGCTCGGCAGTCGTGACACAAAAAGTGCCGAGCGTGTTGCTTCAAGCGGATTTTATTATTCAGTAATTGTAGGTCTTGCTATAATGATAGTGGGACAAATTTTTGCGGTGCCGATAGCACGTATGCTTGGCGCAACGGAGGAATTTTTGCAATATACAGTTGATTATATGCGAATTATTTTGTTGGGCGCACCGATAATAATGCCGTCAATTGTACTTAATAATCAGATCAGGTTTCAGGGAAATGCTGTATTTGCAATGGTTGGTATAACTATAGGTGGTGTGCTGAATTTAGTTTTAGACCCATTATTTATTTTTGGCTTTAATATGGAGGTTAGAGGGGCAGCTTGTGCGACAGTTTTAAGTCAGTTAGTAAGCCTTATACTTCTTTTCATAGGCACAGAGAAAAGTGATTGTATAAAAATCAGAATTAAAAATTTAAAGTTCAACAAAAGTACTATTGCCGAAATTTGTCGAGGAGGAGTGCCATCACTCTGCCGTCAAGGCTTAGGAAGCGTTTCGGTAGTACTGCTTAATCATTCTGCCGCAGTTTATGGCATGTCAGCATCGGTTGTTGCAGCAGACCCTGCTGCATCGGCTGTTGCAGCCATGTCGGTTGTATCGCGAATTATGATGTTTGCATCGTCGGCACTTATAGGCTTCGGTCAAGGTTTTCAGCCGGTTTGCGGATATAATTATGGTGCAAAAAAATATGACAGAGTAAAAAAATCATTTTATTTTTGTGTAAAATTTGCTTTTTTATTTCTTTTTATTACATCAATTCCTGTTATTATTTTCTCGGAAGAGATAGTCTCTCTTTTTAGAGGCAACGATGCACTTGCTATTGAAATAGGTTCAAGAGCTTTAAGATTTCAATGCATAACGTTTTCCGGTATGTCTTGGGTTGTTATGAGTAATATGATGTTGCAAACCATCGGTAAAGCGTTTAAGGCATCTCTTATGGCAATGTCACGCAATGGTATAACCTTCATTCCTGCTGTTTTGATATTACCGCTGATTTTTGGTTTAACGGGTGTTGAAATGGCACAGGCGGTTGCTGATTTCTTTGCACTTTTGATTTCTATTCCGGTTACAATCAGTGTTTTAAAAGAATTGTCAGTAAAAGAGAAAGAGGATTTATTAAATATATAGTA
>JAZSAC010000158.1:0-4592 GCA_045601645.1 Acutalibacteraceae bacterium
CACCCTCATCAGCATCAATTAATAATACCGATTTTCCTGCTCTTGATAAAGCAGTAGCAAGACCGATAGTAATTGTGGATTTGCCACTACCACCTTTTGATGAAATTAAAACAATAGTTTTACCCACTCTATACACCTTACCTACATAATATCATAATTTACTAAAAATGTAAAGTGAAAATCTCAGTTAACATGTCATTTATTGTCAAAATCAGCGTTTTAATTTAAAAGCTGATTAGGTAATTGAACCGCATCCCTATTAACTGATCCAAAGAAATATTCATCAAGAATTTCTTTGGCAACAGGACCTGTTGAAATGCTTTTTTCACCGTGCTCAATAACAATAGATATTGCTATTTCAGGGTTTTCATACGGCGCAAAAAGTACTAAAACACTATTATCAAGTCCCGTAGTCTGTGCAGTACCGGTTTTACCGCCGACTGCAACCGGATAATCAGCAAAATAAGTACTTGCCGTGCCTTCAGAAGTAACCGAATGCATTCCTTTCTTCACCAAATCCATAACCCATTTATCAGCACCTATCGTATCCATAACCTGAGGCTGCATATTATATACACTTTTATTTGTAGTAGCGTTTCTGACATTACTCAAAAAAGTAGTTTTATATCTTGTGCCACCGTTTGCAATGGTTGCTGTATAGGTTGCAAGTTGAATCGGTGTAAATGCATTATCCGATTGACCGATTGATGCTGCCAACGTTAATCCCAAATACCAATTTTTACCCACTAATGCAGAATATGCAGGACCGGCTAACACTCCTGAAGCTTCAGAAAGTTCTACACCGGTAGGCACACCCAGCCCAAATTTCAGCGAATACTGATTCAATCTATCAATACCGACCTGTCGGCCTGTATCAAAAAAGAAATAGTTGCAGGATTTTGATATAGCAGAAATTACATCAACAGTTTTATGATAATGCATACAACTAGGTTGATAATCATCGTAGAACGTATATTTTTGTGAGCAAAAAATTGTAGAATCCTTGTTAATTAAGCCTTCCTGTAAGCCGGCGACAGCAACCATAGGTTTAAATGCCGAACCGGGAGGATACAAGCCTTTTAAACTACGGTCAAATAATGGGTTATTTTTATTACTGCCATCAAGATAACTACTATAATCATCTAAATCATAAGAAGGATAATTTGCCGATGCCAAAACCTCACCGGTATTAACATTAGTTACAGTAACAGCACCTCCGGTAATACTGTGTCCATTACTGTTCAAAATCTCTATATTATTTGCAAGAGCTTTTTGAGACGCTTTTTGTAAATTTGAATCAATAGTCAAAAAAACAGTATTACCCTTAATTGGTTGTTTGGTAACTTCACTGTAAACAACATTACCTGATTTATCGAAATAATAGGTTATTTCTCCGTCTACACCTTTAAGATATTTTTCAAAGCTAAGTTCAACACCGCTTTTACCCACATAATCATTATAAGAATATCCTTGATTTTTTAAATTTTCCCACTCATTTGCATTTATTTTACCAATATTACCGACAGTATGTGGCGCTAAAGCAGAATCAATATAATCACGATATGTAACAACCGTAACCTCTACCCCGTTTACAGTTGAAAATGATTCGGCAACCGTCATCATTAGTTTTGATGATATATCTTCAGCAAAAACAAACGGATTAGCAGCCGAGAAATCAGCCCTCTCCATAGAATACCTAACACCCATTAGGGTACGCTTGTCCTTTTCATTGTAAGATTCAAGTGAATATCTTTTAATCATCTCATCTATACAATTTTCAGTGGTTGCATAATTATTAAGACCTAACTTTGTTTTTAAACGAGCAGCGCCGGAATTATCAGTAAATGTATATGGCTTTTCCTGAGAGATAGGAAGTTGGTCGGTCCATTTTTGGTTATATGATGTTAATAAATCGGTTAATGACTTAATTGTTTTATTATATTCCGACTTTTTCATATAAGCACTGTTAAAAACAATATTATAACCCTCTCGACTTACAGCAATTGGTCTGCCATAACGGTCAACAATCTCACCTCTTGTGGCAGGAATTTTTGCAGAAATAGCAGTAAGTCCCGCATTTTTTGTGGAAAATTCATCTGCAGAAAAAATTTGGAAGTCGACCGCCCTAATTCCAAATAGTATAAAAAAAGCTAACATCATTGCAATTAAAGCAACAATCCTGGGGTTTTGTTTTTCCTTAACTCTCATGCGGTCACCTCCTATAATTTAAACCTTCTTTTTAATTTCTGTTTTATTCAATATTGGGTTGATAATGAAATAAACCAATACACCGCAAGCGGCTGTATAAATTGCAGACGGCAATGTAAATTGATAAAGTATAAACATACATGCGGGGTCAACAAACGCATAAAAAACAAGCCATTTTATAAAAAAGTATACTATAGCAGAAGCTACATTTAAAACAATGGCAGAAGCTAAATTTGCATTAAATAAATACTTTACAAACAAACCGCATGCAACGCCTATTATCATAAGTATAACCGTATTATAACATAATGTAGACGAATATGTATCACATAATGCGCCGAAAATAAGCCCAAAATACATTCCGGAATACTCACCAAAGAAAAAACCAGCATAAATTATTAACGGCAATACCAGTACAGTTGAGGCTGTTCCAATTTGTAAAGTCATAACACCGGTTGTTTGTAATAAGCAAACGGTAAAACAAATAACACCATAAATAATATTTTGGATAATGATTTTAATTTTTGAAATTGTCATATGCTAATCCCCATTAGGTCCTATATACCCTTGACCTTGATAGAACGTAATTATCATGACATTGCGCAAATTATCAAAATCTATTTCCGTCTCTAGCACAGCATATAAAGATGCATCCTTGGTTTGCTGCTCAATAGCCTTAACCTTTCCCACTACCAAACCTTGAGGAAAAATAGAACCACCTGCAGTTATAATATAATCACCCGTTGATACCGAACAATCTCTTTGAAGATTATAAATATAACATAAATTTTCAACAGCTAAATCAGCTCTGCCAGAACAAACACCCTCATCGGCTGTTCGACTGTCTCTTCCACCTGCCTTAAGTTTTGGACTTAATATAGTTGTGATTTTAGAATATGTGGGTGCTATTTCAGACACGAAACCTACCAAACCCTCTTCTGTTACAACAGGGTCATTAAGTTCAACACCGTCCAACATACCAACATTTACCGTAAAGCTTTTATATGGGTCTGTATGGTCTTTAGATGTAACCGTTGCTGTCTGAAACAACATTTCAGGATTACTTTCTTTTATACCTAAAAACTGCTCATAAAAAGTATTTTGCTTTAAGGTTTCTTCATAATCGGTCAATTTATCAGCTAACGCCGCATTTTGTTTTTTAAGTTCCTCAATCTCAGCCATAAGTTGCTCGTTATTATCAATTTTAATCTTATAGTCGTCAATTCGATTAGAAACACCGCTCATTATTTTCTGAAAAGGTGTCGCAACCATTCCTATTAAGCTGCTAATAGGAGACGACACATTAATAAAAACCGATGTTAATATAACAACAGCTAATATTGCCGATATAGAGGCTAATAAAATTTTGAAACTTCTGCTTTTAAAGAAAAAGCGCATAGGATTTTGCCTCCCAAAAATTATCTATACCTCTTACCTCTTTTAAATACATAGGTATCAAAGGTGAGATTTGTTTCTATTTTTTTTCCTATACCTAATGCTACACAATCAGTAGCATTCTCAGCAACACGAACATTCATTCCGGTTTCGGTTGCTATTAGCTTATCAATATTACGCAAATTAGCACTACCACCCGTTAAAACAATACCTTTATCTATTATGTCAGCCGCCAATTCGGGTGGTGTTTTCTCAAAGGTTGAGCGTATAGTATCAATAATTTGATACAGTTGGTCAGAAACTGCTTCCCTAACATCAGCCGCAGTGATAATAATGTTTTTAGGCAAACCGTCAACCAGATTTCGACCCTTTACTTCCATAGAACCTTCATCATCATATGGCATAGCCGAACCTAAGTTTATTTTTATTTGCTCTGCTGTACGGTCACCTATTAACAAATTACACTTTTTACGTATATAGTTTATAATAGCCTCATCAAAGCTATCACCGGCATACTTTGTCGATTGAGAGGTTACAATATCCCCCAATGCTATAACCGCAACCTCTGTTGTTCCGCCGCCGATATCAACAACCATATTGCCTGTCGATGCAGTATAATCAACACCCGCACCTATTGCTGCCGCCAAAGGCACCTCAACCAAGTCAACCTCATAAGCACCAGCATGACTTGCAGCATCAAAAACCGCACGGCTTTCCACCTCGGTAACACCTGACGGAATACATATCATAACCCTTGAGCGAGAAAACATAGAGCCTCTTAATGAGGTTTTAATAAATTTGCGAAGCATAGCCTCGGTAACATCAAAATCCGCAATAACACCGCCTTTAATCGGCTTTACTGCAACTATAGAGCCGGGTGTACGTCCAATCATTTCCTTAGCAGCAGAACCCACAGCTTTAAGCGCATCATTTCTCACATCATAAGCCACTACCCAAGGCTCTCGAATACCAATTCCTTTTCCTTTTAT
>JAZSAC010000159.1:0-2651 GCA_045601645.1 Acutalibacteraceae bacterium
CCCGTAATAATTTGCAATTATATGCACATTTTGGTTAATTATATTAAGTTAAAATTTAATTATCATGATTTTATTAACAAACCCTGCCGTAAATTTCGGCAGGGTTTGTACTTAATCTAATTCTTTTTTACCGGTATACAATTCATAATATCTACCTTTAATCTGTAACAGCTCGTCATGTGTACCTCGCTCAATTATTTCGCCCTTTTCAAGAACCATAATTGCATTTGCGTTTCTTACCGTCGAAAGACGATGAGCAATAACAAATGTGGTTCTGTTTTTCATTAATTGGTCCATACCTTGCTCAATATGACGTTCTGTTCTGGTATCAACAGAGCTGGTTGCTTCATCAAGAACCAATATCGGTGCTTTAGATATTGCCGCACGTGCAATATTTAATAATTGTCTCTGTCCTTGTGATAAATTTGCACCATCTCCATCTATTTTTGTATTATAACCGTCCGACATACGCATTATAAAGCTATGTGCACTAGCAGTTTTTGCTGCCTCTATTACCTCTTCATCGGTTGCATCAGGACGACCATATCTGATATTTTCCATAATTGTTCCGCTAAATAAATGAGTATCCTGCAAAACCATCGCGATATTTTCGCGTAAGAATGCACGTTTAATATTCTTAATATTAACACCGTCAACAGTAATTTCACCCGACTCAATATCGTAAAAACGGTTAAGCAAATTAGTTATAGTGGTCTTACCTGCACCGGTAGAACCAACAAAGGCAATCTTTTGACCCGGTTTTGCGTAAAGACTGATATTTTTAAGAATAATTTTATCGGGATTATAACCGAAATCAACATTCTTAATCTCAACAAAACCTTTAATATTATCAATTATAACAGCATTATCATCATCTGACTTTTCAGGCTCACTATCAATTATACCAAAAACCCGTTCTGCACCTGCCAGAGCTGCAAATACTACACTAACCTGCATAGACATCTGATTTATCGGCATTGAAAAATGTCGTGTATAGCCCGCAAACACAGTGAGGTCTCCCGGGCCAAAACCGGTTAAACACATTAAAATGCCACCAACACCTACAGTTAGTGCATAACTGATTTGACTGGTATTTCCCATAATCGGTCCCATAATGCCGCCAAAAAACTGCGCTTTAAATTGTTTGTCCCGCATATCATCATTTAATAAATTAAACTCATCTACACAGGTATCTTCATGATTGAAAACCTTAACAACCTTTTGACCTGTAACTGTCTCCTCAATATATCCGTTAACTGCACCTAAAGCTGCCTGTTGACTCGAATAATATTTACTTGAACGTTTACCGATAACAGCAGCACCTTTAATAAATATAGGAATAAAAGCAACCGTTACCAAGGTCAACCAAATATTAGTTGAAACCATAAAAATGAGGGTTCCTATAATATTTACCAATCCCGATACAACCGAGGTTAAAGAGTTATTTAACATAACATCAATATTATCAACATCGTTAGTAAATCTACTCATAATTTCACCGGTTGGTGTTGTATCGAAAAATCTAACAGGTAATTTTAAAACCTTACGAGATAGGTCGTTTCTGATTTTTTCTGTCGCGTTTTGTGATACCGACAGCATTACTCTTGCTTGAACATAGCTTGAAACAACCCCTAACAAATATATTGTAAGCATAACAACAATCGCAGCTAATACATAAACCATTACTTCCGCAAAATTTCCGGCATTGATAATTTTTGAAAATATCGGCATTTCACTAACCTTTGATATAAGTGAATCAGCAGCCTTTCCAATTGCGGTAAATTTGATATCTGCATTTGGAATAACAGAAACAGTAATTCGGTTTATAATAGGTGCAAGCATATACGAGCCTAATAATGATGTAATTGTGCTAAACATCATGCACAACAACACCACAAACAATCTAAGTTTATAGCAACTAATATACGACCACAGTCTTTTAATAGTTGCCTTCGTATCCTTAGGTTTGCCGTGTGCTCTCGGTCCACCCGGACCATGTCTCCTGGGTGGAGCAGGCATTCTGTCACCTTTTTTTGCTGCCAACTTGTTGTACTGCCTTTGGAGGTCTTCTAATGTACGTTTTGCCATTTTCAGTCCTCCTTCTTCTCTATCTGTGAATAGTATATTTCTTGATACTCTGTATTTGAAGCTAATAAATCATCATGTTTACCTACACCTGTAATCTTACCGTCATCCATGACTACAATTACATCAGAATCTATAACCGAACTAATTCGCTGTGCAATAATAATTTTTGTAGATTGTGGAATTTCTTCTCTGAATGCCTTTCTGATTTGCGCTTCGGTTGCCGAGTCAACCGCACTTGTTGAGTCATCAAGCACAAGAATTTTAGGTTTTTTAAGCAGGGCTCTTGCAATACATAAGCGTTGTTTCTGTCCGCCGGAAACATTCGAACCACCCTGTCCCAAATCACTATCATATCCCTTGGTAAATGATTTAATAAATTTATCAGCCTGAGCATATTTAGTTGCGGTAATTATTTCCTCTTCGGTGGCGTTTTCGTCGCCCCAACGCAAGTTCTCGGTAATGGTGCCGCTAAACAATACATTTTTTTGGAGAACCATACTTACACCCTCGCGAAGATTGTGCAACGAATAATCTTTTACATTTACGCCGTCAATTAAAACGTC
>JAZSAC010000160.1:0-2647 GCA_045601645.1 Acutalibacteraceae bacterium
GTATAACATCACAAACAGTCAACGAGTCATTTATTTTTGGCTCAATCATTAAATTGTTTTAAATCGCATTTTTGAACGGAGACCATTTTATGAAACTATGCTACAAATGTAAAAAAAGACCTGCTGTCGTTTTTATTCAGGGTATGAGTCAAAACGGAGATAAGGTCGGAGATGTAAACGGACTTTGCTTAGTATGTGCTAAAGAAGCCGGTATTCAACCTATAAATGATATGCTTAAGAACATGAATATTTCAGATGATGAAGTAGAAATGATGAGTGAGCAGTTTATGGGGCTTATGAGTCCTGAGGATATGGAATTTGATGAATCATCTGAAAATGATGATGCTTTTTCTTTAGGCGGTGCTACTACTTTTCCATTTTTAAATAATATTTTCGGCAATATTCCAAAAGCCGGTGACACAAAAAATAATAATAATTCTGACATTAATAAAGAAAAAGCTAAAGATAAATCAAAACCTAAAAAAAGAAAGTATATATCTCAATTTTGTACCGACTTAACCGAAAAAGCACGAAATGGTGAGCTTGATGTTATTATCGGTCGTGATGCTGAACTTTACAGAACAATACAAATTTTATCAAGACGTTCAAAAAACAATCCATGCTTAATCGGTGAACCTGGTGTTGGTAAAACAGCAATTGCCGAAGGTCTTGCTATTAAAATCGCAAACTGCGATGTACCTGCAAAGCTTCTTGATAAAGAAATTCTTTTACTTGACCTAACAGGTTTGGTTGCAGGAACACAATTTAGAGGACAGTTTGAAAGCAGAATAAAAGGTCTTATTGATGAAGTAAAATCTGAAGGTAATATCATTCTATTTATTGATGAAGTGCATAACCTTGTTGGTGCAGGAGATTCTGAAGGCTCAATGAGTGCCGGAAATATTTTAAAACCTGCTTTATCTCGTGGTGAAATCCAGGTCATCGGTGCAACAACTTTTAAGGAATACAGAAAATATATTGAAAAAGATGCTGCATTAGAAAGAAGATTTCAGCCTGTTACAATTGAAGAGCCTTCAATTGATGATACAATTAAGATGCTTTCGGGTATTAAAGGATATTACGAATCATTTCATGGCGTGATAATCAGCAATGAAGTAATAAAAGGTGCTGTCTATTTATCTGAACGTTATATAAATGATAGGTTTTTACCCGATAAAGCTATTGACTTGCTTGATGAAGCGTGTGCATGTGCATGTCTCAGCAACAAAGCAGTTGATGAATTGTTTTTAGCAAAAAAGAAGTCTGATGAATTAGATATTAAATTAAATGAACTTGAAGCACAGGTAGACTCACCTGATTATGAATCTATAGCCAATATAAAATTTGAAATAGAAAAAAATAAAGAACAGCTTAAACTGGCAAAAACAAAAGCTAAAACAAATGTCACTGCAGACGACCTTGCAAAAGTAATTGAGTTGTGGACAGGTATTCCGGCTACTAAAGTTAAGCAAAATAATCTCAACCGTTTGTCGTGCTTAGAAGATAATATTAAAAAACACATAATAGGTCAAGATGAGGCGGTTAACGCCGTTGTTCTTGGTGTGCGTCGCAATAGTATGCAAATATCAAGCCACAGACGACCGGCTTCATTTATATTTGTAGGGCCAACAGGTGTTGGTAAAACCGAGCTTGTTAAGGTGTTGGCAAAAGAGCTATTTAATACACCGGATTCATTAATTAGGCTTGACATGACAGAATTCATGGAAAAACATGCGGTTTCAAAGCTAATCGGAGCTCCTCCCGGTTATGTTGGTTATGATGAGGCAGGTCAGCTTACAGAAAAGGTTAGAAGAAAGCCTTATTCAGTTATACTTTTTGATGAGATAGAAAAGGCACATCCCGATATTTTAAATATTTTGTTACAAATTCTTGATGACGGAAGAATAACCGATTCTCAAGGTAGAACCGTTAATTTTGAAAACACTGTCATAGTTATGACAACAAATGCTGGCAGTGATAACAATGGTGCTTTAATGGGATTTAATCAGACCGAGGCTCAAGCCGCAATTGATAAATCTATAAAGGCTTTAAAAGACTTTTTACGTCCTGAATTTTTAGGCAGGGTAGATGAAATAGTGCCTTTTGCGCCATTATCAAAGGCATCGCTCTCTAAAATTGCTGCTTTAATATTAGATGAATTAAAGCCTGTTTTAGAAGAGAAAGGAATTATATTTGAGTATGAAAATTCCTTATGTGACTATTTTGCAGATAAATGTAGTAGCAAAAGCGGTGCAAGAGAGTTACGCAAAAATATTCGAAAAGAAATTGAGGACAAAATTATCAGCGTAATTATTGATAATCCTAATAAAAATATTAAAAACATTAATATTACATGCACCGATAAACCTGAAATTTCTTGGTAATTTTTTTAAAAATCTATTGACTTACGACGCTTATTATGTTATCATATACAGCGTCGTAAAGATGCAGGTGTAGTTCAATGGTAGAATTCCAGCCTTCCAAGCTGGTTACGTGGGTTCGATTCCCATCACCTGCTCCAAATAAAAATGCCCGGCCGTAGGCAATAGTCTTCGGTTAAAGGGCGTTTTTTATAAGAAACTGCGCTGATAGCTCAGCTGGATAGAGCAACTGCCTTCTAAGCAGTAGGTCGGGGGTTCGAGTCCCT
>JAZSAC010000161.1:0-3455 GCA_045601645.1 Acutalibacteraceae bacterium
TAATAATGATAAATTCGAATAAAAACACAGTTGAAAACTTCTATACTGTGTGATATAATTCTGTGGTATTAAAGAAAAAAGAAGATGACTTTATGAATACTTTATTATCTGTTTCTGTTGCCCTCTTGGCAGGTCTATTAATGACAAGAATATTTAAACCTTTAAAGCTTCCGTCGGTCACAGCATACCTTATTGCCGGTGTGCTAATCGGTCCTTACTGTATCGGTGCTTTAGGTATAAACGGTCTCGGCTTTTCCTCTTCATCTGATGTAAACCGATTATCGCTAATAGCAGAAGTTGCCTTGGGCTTTATTGCGTTTTCTATCGGAAATGAATTTAGAGTTAAAGAACTAAAGAAAACCGGAAAGCAAGCTTTAACTATCGGCATCTTGCAAGCAGTTGTTGCTATGATTTTTGTCGACCTTGCTCTTTTAACATTACACTTTATAATGCCGAATAAGCTTTCAATTCCGCAAGCAATTACACTTGGTGCTATCGCAACCGCAACAGCACCTGCTGCAACATTGATGGTTGTACGTCAATATAAAGCCAAAGGACCTTTAACGCAATTGCTTTTGCCTATTGTTGCGCTTGATGATGCCGTTGGACTTGTAGCGTTTGCCATATCCTTTGGCATGGCTAAGACAATTATTATGGGTCAAATGGATATTATTTCAATATTTGTTAACCCAATTGTTGAAATTGCCTGTTCACTTCTACTTGGTGCAGTTATGGGCTTGGTGCTGACTTGGCTCGAAAAACTGTTCAATTCAAACACCAACCGTCTTAATCTAACAATCGCATCGGTATTTCTTACCGCTTCGATTTCAATGTTGGATTTTTATGTAGGTCCTATTCATATACATTTTTCATCATTACTTACCTGCATGATGCTAGGCACTGTTTTTTGTAACATTTGTCCTCTATCACATGACCTAATGGCAGCCTCAGACAAGTGGACATCCCCACTATTTGCATTATTTTTTGTTATAAGCGGTGCCGAGCTTGAACTTAATGTTTTTACAGATTGGGCAATCGTATTTATTGGTATTATATATATAATTTCGCGCTCTGCGGGTAAATATTTCGGCACATTTTCAAGCGCAAAGCTTGTAAATTGCGACCCGAAAATTCAAAAATATCTCGGTATAACTCTTTTACCGCAAGCAGGCGTTGCATTAGGCATGTGTGCAACTGCAATGCAACTGGGAAATGATGGTAATTTAATAAGAAACATAACATTGTTTGCTGTTTTAATTTATGAATTATTCGGTCCGATTTTCACAAGAATGGCTTTAACCGCTGCAGGAGAAATAAAACCAATTTCAAATGAAGTTAAACAGCGACGCATTACAAAACTTAAAGAAGCTCAAAACAATCAAAATAATTCTAATTAAGTTGCTTTAAATGGCTGTGGTAAAAATCAAATTTACCACAGCCTTAATTTTATAGTTGAATATACGTTAAATAAATAGTATAATAGTTAATAATTGTTTTGAAAGGACATTTTTATGACCGTATCTTTCAGCACCTTAGGTTGTAAGGTTAACCAATATGAATCACAAGCATTAGGCGAAGCTTTTGAAAAGCTTGGCTTTTCTGTTATTCCAACCGACTCTGGTGCAGATATTATAATTATAAATTCTTGCACTGTAACCGCTGAAAGTAATCGCAAAACTCGTCAAACAGTTCGTCGTTTACGAAGATTAAATCCTAATGCACTTATTGTTCTTACAGGCTGTATGGTACAAGCCTTTCCGTTAGAGTCGGCAAATATTAAAGAAGCCGACCTTTTAATCGGAAACTCTTCTCAAGACACATTACCACAGATGTGTATTGAATATCTAAATAATAAAACAACTCGATTAAACGTATCTGAACACAGTAAAATATATACCGATATTTCTGTCAGCTCATTTTCCGAACATACTCGTTCATATATTAAAATTGAAGATGGTTGCAACCGCTTCTGCTCTTATTGTATCATTCCCTACGCGCGCGGAAGGGTACGTTCAAGAAGCTTAGAATCAATACACGATGAAGCTATAAGACTGGCTGATAACGGCTATAAAGAGGTTGTTCTTGTCGGTATTAATCTTTCAGCCTTCGGGCAAGATACCGGCACCGAGCTATGTGATGCCGTTGAGGCAGTATCAAGTGTTGAGGGCATAAAAAGAGTGCGTTTGGGTTCGCTTGAATGCGACCAAATGAGCGATAGGACTCTTGATATATTGGCTAAAAATGAAAAATTTTGTCCTCAGTTTCATCTCTCGCTACAATCAGGTTGCGACCGAACCTTAAAAGAAATGAATCGTAAATATGATACAGTATTTTATCATGATCTTGTTACGCGTATAAGAAATAAATTTAATAATCCTTCTATCACAACTGATATCATGGTTGGTTTTGCGGGTGAAACTGATGAGGATTTTAAACAAAGCTGTAATTTTGTCAAGGAAATCGGCTTTGCTCGTTCACATGTATTTATATATTCTGTTCGCGAAAACACTAAAGCAGCGCTTAGAAAAGATATGGTGAGTTCTGATATAAAACAAGAGCGCAGTCGCATTATGCAAAAAGTATGTAACACTACTGAAAGAGCCTTTCTAGAAACTCAGATAGGTAAAACCTCATCTGTTTTATTGGAAACAATTTCTAATGGATTTTGGGAAGGATATACTGAAAATTATACTCGTGTAAAGATAAAACTTGACAATGCACACGAAGGCGACATAATTAAGGTTAAGCTGATTTCATCCGGCAAAGATTTTTGCCTTGGTGAAAAAATTTAACGGTAAATAATAAAGGAAAATATAAAAAAGACTTGATTTTTTATATGTTTACCCTTATAATAATTTGGTACTGTTGGAGAAGTCGCGTAGTTGGTCGAGCGCGCACGATTGGAAATCGTGTAACCATTAAAAGTGGTTCGAGGGTTCGAATCCCTCCTTCTCCGCCAGAACACAAACCACCCTTTCGGGTGGTTTGTTGTTTTTTAGCGGAGAAGTAGAACAGGAAGGAGAACTATTTTTTGCCGTAGGGCAAAAAATGTTCGGCGACGCAGTCGCAAAGCCTAACGCGGTTTTGCGGTTGTGCTTATGCACAAATATTTATAAAACTCTTTGTTGATAATGCGATTTTGTATAATGGCATTACAAAATATCTTTGCAATTAAATTATTATGTAGTATAATACAATTAGTCCAATCATTAGATTAATTAAGGTTTTAAATAGCATTAGCATACTTACTGTAAGAAAGCCTTTAGGGAGGTTTCGTAATGAAACAAATCAAAGCTGTGCAGGAGGATATTAAAAGCGTAAATAGAAAACTTGTGTTTCGTACAATTGTAAACGAAGCGCCGATTTCTCGTGCGGAAATCAAAAGAAAAACAAATCTTGCAGCTACAACAGTTTCTACTTTGGTTGATGAATATATAGCACAAGGATTTTTAAAT
>JAZSAC010000162.1:0-2535 GCA_045601645.1 Acutalibacteraceae bacterium
TACGGCACTGAAGGAATGGGAAGAGACGAAATCCGTATCGCTTATGTTCTGAACAGAGACAACCTCAGAAGAGGGGTTGAACTCATCAGACTGGGAATCGAAAAATACAACAACAGATAAAAAATCACAATCAACGCCTAATTATTAAACAAATATTGCTATAGGTGAAAATGTTGATTGACAGTGCAAAATAATTGCATTATAATAGTGTGTACTATTGAATTAGTAATAATACGCTTTAGGAGGCAAATAAATATGATTAAGAACAGTTATCTTAATAAGGTTTACGCTGATGTTGAAAAGCGTAATCCTAATGAGCCTGAGTTCTTACAGGCTGTTTATGAGGTTTTGGAGTCTTTAGAGCCTGTTATTGAGCAAAACCCTAAATTTGAAAAATATGGTGTTATTGAGAGAATGGTTGAGCCTGAGCGCCAAATCAGCTTCCGTGTATCATGGGTTGACGATAACGGCAATGTACAGGTTAATCGTGGATATAGAATTCAGTTTAATTCTGCAATCGGTCCTTATAAGGGCGGTATCAGATTACATCCTTCTGTAAACTATTCTATAATGAAGTTCTTAGGATTTGAGCAAACGTTTAAGAACAGCCTTACAGGTTTGCCAATGGGTGGCGGTAAGGGTGGCTCTGACTTTGACCCGAGAGGAAAAAGCGAGGGTGAGGTCATGCGCTTCTGTCAGAGCTTTATGACAGAGCTTTCTAAACATATCGGTGCTGATACTGACGTTCCTGCAGGTGATATCGGTGTCGGTGCTCGTGAGGTTGGCTTTATGTTCGGACAGTATAAGAGGCTTCGCAATGAGTTTACCGGTGTATTTACCGGTAAGGGTCTATCCTTCGGTGGTTCTCTTATTCGTCCTGAAGCTACCGGTTTCGGTGCTGTTTATTATACTGTTGAGATGCTTAAATCCTTTGGTGAAGATATTAAGGGCAAAACCTTTGCAGTATCCGGTTTTGGTAATGTTGCTTGGGGTACAGTTCAAAAAATCAATGAGCTTGGCGGTAAGGTTGTTACAATTTCCGGTCCTGATGGTTACATATATGATGCAGACGGTATTAACACCAAAGAGAAGATTGATTTTATGGTTGAGATGCGTAGTTCAGGTCATGATAAGGTTAAGGATTATGCTGATAAGTTTGGCGTACCTTACTTTGAAGGTAAGAGACCTTGGGCACAAAAGGTTGATGTTGTTATGCCTTGCGCAACACAAAACGAAGTTGGTATTGAGGATGCAAAAAACATAGTTGCAAATGGCGTTAAATATTATGTTGAGGTTGCAAATATGCCTACTACTGCTGAGGCTATGGCATATCTTAAAGAAAACGGTCTAGTTATTGCTCCTTCTAAGGCTGTTAATGCCGGCGGTGTTGCTGTTTCCGGTCTTGAAATGAGTCAAAACTCAATGCGTTACAGCTGGACTGCAGAAGAGGTTGATGCAAAGTTGAAGCAAATTATGGCTAATATTTATAAAAATTCGTATGATGCTGCAAAGAAATACGGTATGGAGGGTGACCTTGTAGCGGGTGCTAACATTGCCGGTTTTGAAAAGGTTGCCGAAGCAATGATTGCTCAAGGTATTGCATATTAAAATTAAATTTAAAAACTGCCGAGTAAATATTTACTCGGCAGTTTTTTTAATTTGCAAATTGTTTGTTATATAAATCATAGTAAAAGCCTTGCTTATCAATCAATTCTTTATGTTTTCCATATTCTACAATATTGCCGTTATTCATAACAAGTATTATATCAGAGTTGATAATAGTAGAAAGTCGGTGGGCTACAATAAAACTGGTTCTGCCATTCATAATTTGTTTGAAGGCGTGTTGAATATGAATTTCAGTTTTAACATCAATTGACGAGGTTGCTTCATCTAGTATCAGTATCGGAGGAGTACAAAGCAAAACTCGTGTTATACATAATAATTGCTTTTGTCCTTCTGAAAGATTTTCACCATCTTCATCTATTACTGTGTCATATCCGTTGGGCAGTCGTTTAATAAAATTATGCGCATGGCTTTTCTTTGCGGCGGTAATAATTTCTTCATCAGTGGCATTTTCATTACCCATAATAATATTTTCTTTTATAGTACCTTGTTTTAACCATGTTTCCTGTAAAACCATTCCGTAGTTTTTACGCAGACTGTGGCGTGTAACTTTTCGTATATCTATTCCGTCAACAAGAATATTACCGGAAGTAACATCATAAAATCGCATTAGTAAATTTATTAAGGTTGTTTTGCCGCAACCAGTTGGTCCAACGATTGCAATTTGTTGACCGCTTTTAAAATTTATTGAAATACCGTCAAGCAGAGGTTTTTCAGGTGTGTATGAAAACTTAACATTTTCTAAGCTGACATTACCTTTAATATCTTTTAGTTCAATTAAGTTTTCGTCTGATTTTCCTGAGGGCAGGTTAATAAGTTCAAAAACACGACCAGCACAAACAAAAGCATTTTGAAGCTCTGTTATAACTCCCGAAATTTCGTTAAAGGGTTTAGCATATTGACTTGAATAAC
>JAZSAC010000163.1:0-15593 GCA_045601645.1 Acutalibacteraceae bacterium
CTAAATGGTGCAAATTTTGTCAAGATAATTAACTAATTTTTTTTTGAACAAAAAACATTGTGTTTTCGTATGATTTTCTTATAATTATTTATCGCTTTTTTGCCTTTTTGTAATAGTATAGTGTTATATATCCTAAAGTTATTACTGCTATTGAACCCAATAAAATCAAATACATATACGGTATAGCCACCTTATTGCCGAAAAAGTATAAATTACAATCTACAGCACCCTTAAATGATTCAACAATACTTTTCGGTATCCCTTGATTTAACATTTCTTGACAAGCACCCCTTAAACAATGATTGCGAAGAAGCGCCGTACCGTAGGTGCCCGGCATAAAAGATAAAACCTTTTGTAAGACATCTCCAAAATTAGATATCGGCATATATGCGCCGCAAATAAAGCCATAACCCGAGCTGACTATAGTTCCTACCGCCGAGCCTTGTCCGTTAGTTGATAAATTGCAATTTATAAGTGATGAAAGAGCTGTTCCGAAAAGGACAAGAAGTATTACATCTACAACAATTAAAATTATATCAACAACGCTTAAATACCAACCTACACAAGAAATATATATAAGTCCTGCTGCAAGCGCTACCAAACAAACAATAAATGTAACAAATGTGCTTGATAAAAAATACCCCAAAGCTAAGGTCGAGGATTTTACGGGAGTTATTATAAAATCTCTCTGTACTCCACTGGATTTATCCTGTACCATTAAAAGATTGGCACAAAATGCCACCGTTACACAGCTAACCGCAAGAAGAGAGGATAAAAGCTGTCCGCCTACCATTCCGTTAACAAGTGTCTCATCAACCGAAAAGTCTTGCGTTAATGAGCTTATAAATGCATCCTTATATACTTTTGCTAAAAAAGTTACATAAAGTACTAATAAAATTATAGGGGTAATAAGAGATGTAAAAAACATCCCCTTATCTTTAAAAAACAATTTTGAATTGCGTCTTATTAGAGCCGTAAGTTCCGTCATTTTGCTTCTCCTCTCTCTAAATTCTTGCCCGTAACCGCTAAAAAAACATCATCCATCTTACCTTTTGTTATTTCATAATCAATAAATGTATCGGGATTGTTTATAATCATTTCCGTAGCCTCTATGGTACTCTTTACCTGCACCTTATAACCATCTTTAATCGTTGTATAAGGTTTGCCCAATGCCTTTATTTTATCTTCTGTTATTCCGTAAATTGTCACAAAGTCACCTGTATAGGTGTTTTTTAAAGTAAGCGGTGTGCCTTCGGCAACAATCCTGCCGTTGTCAAGAATCACCAAATAATCCGCATCTGCCGCCTCCTCCAAATAATGCGTTGTCAAAAACACTGTCATGTTTTCACTCGCTCTTAGCTTAGAAATAACATCCCACAGCATTTTTCGGGTTTGAGGGTCAAGTCCCGTGGTCGGCTCATCAAGCACTAATACCTCAGGTCGATTTATAAGTGCCCTTGCTATATCAATTCTTCTTCGTTGTCCACCGGAAAGTTTTCCTACCGTTCTGTTTAATAAATCTTCAAAATTCAAAAGCTTGGAAAGCTCTGTTTGGCGATTTGTATATTCGTTGCCACAAATACCATACAGTGCTGCACGATTTTTTAAGTTGTCCTTTACAGTAAGCGCACTATCTAAAACCGAGGTTTGAAAAACAACACCCAGCTTATGTGAAATATTAGAAGAGGCATTACTAATATCCTCACCACAAACCAAAACCTCACCACTGTCTTTGGCAAGTTGACCGCATAATATAGAAATAGTTGTCGATTTTCCAGCACCGTTTTCACCGATGAAAGCAAAAAGCTCGCCCTTTTCAACATTAAAACTAACATCTTGTACTGCCTTAATATTTCCAAACGATTTATATAAATTTTTTATTTCAATAACATGTTCCATATATATCAACTCCTATTTATGCTTTATCTCTTGCTTCTTTAAATATTCAACATCAACCACACCGGATTTTATTGCAGTTAAAATACCAATAAATGCGGTGCTTAACATCTCTGACACTTCTTGCTCGGTAAATTGACAAACGCCCTGAGCAATAAGAACTGCTATGCCAAAGGTTTGAACCCATATCAGTTTAAACAGCTTTATAGCCTGGTCTTTTGAAAGATTATTATTGCTCATAATTACATTTAACAGTTCATCATTTCCTTCCAGCATTTTGTTTACTGATGCGTCAAATGTATTCTGCGGCTTTTCTTTTTGCATAAATAAAGCATCAAAAAATTTAGGCTCTTCCTTTGCAAATTTAATCATTTGCATACCATGACGCTTAAATGCAGACGTATAATTTGTATAATCCTTTTGATATTCTTGATAAATTTCAATTATTCTTTTAATTGTTTCACATTTTACCTCATGCATATTTTCAAATGCAGTAAAAATAGGTTTAACACTTACACCCAGTTTTGCACCCAATTCCCTTGCTGTAACAGCATGAATACCTTGTTCTCTCACAAGCTCAACGGCGACGTCAAGTATTTGCTCTTTAGTAAATTTGATTTTAGGTGGCATGATTTCAACTCCTCATTGATAGGCAACACCTGTTGTGCAACATCTGTTGTCTATCATTATATATTAGGTATTATGCATTGTCAAGTTTTTATCATTCAAATCTGATAAATTCATCCAAAACAAAAAGAGAAGATGCTGACAGCATCTTCGCTTTTTGTTTAAAAAATTACAACAGTTCCAATATTTTTTCTTTTGGCATGTACCCTACTGCATGATTTGTCACCTTGCCGCCCTTCATAACAACAAGCATAGGTATACTCGAAACCTGGAATGCACTTGCCAATTCCGGCTCTTCATCAACATTGACCTTACAAACCTTAATATTATCATTTTCGTTTGCTATTTCTTCAATAATCGGAGAAAGCATACGACAAGGACCACACCAAGTTGCCCAAAAATCGACAAGTACAGGTTTTTCTGAATTTATAGCCTCTTTTTCAAAATTTTCTTTTGTTAATATAATCTCTTTCATTTTTTCTCCTGATTTTTAGTCTTTAGATTTATAATAAAGCATACAATGACAAAACCCCTCAAAGTTAGGGTCGGCAACCTGCTCTTTAAATTGCTTACACATGCATTTTGTGTCATCTGACTGCTCACGCACACAGGGACAATAACCACCTGTGCGTTTAAGACCTTCCTTTACTGTCTTTACAATTTCGCTATCCGGATTAAGCGTGATTTTCATTTTACCACCCTTTCTTTAAGCTTATTATATGATTTTTTGAAGCAAAAACTATACTTTATTTAATTTTAACAATTTTTATTAATAGTTTAATTAAATGACATATTATGCAATACGAAAAATCAATTAATCAATACTATTGTCACTATATCCACCGAAAATCAACTCACCAAAACATTCAATACGATGAAAGGTAGGTTTACCGGGACCAATTGGGTTCCATGCCAAAAAATGCGGCTTTACAGTTTTATCACCGCATTTATAAGTGTTTCCATAAATTTTAAGGCCCTCATACGGCGAAAATTCGGGGAAAAACATCTTAATAAAACTCATAGGAATTTGATATGTTAGCACCCAGCCGTTTTCTGTAAACTCAACACAAGAATTAAACAGCTCGTTCACATTTTTTGCAAGTATTCTAACCCTTGTATCTAATGTTCTGCCATAGCCTAAATATATATTACGAATGGGGTTATATTCTATGTTCAAATATTCTTCGCGATTGGTGGGACGCAAGAAGAATTCTAAACAACTATCCTCACAAATTTCTCCTAAAGGGTCGGTTTTTTCCATTTTGATATTAGACTCAACTGCTTCTTGCTTTATATAAATATACTCTTCATCCCAACAAATTTGAGATTGAGCTGTTATATCAATAGAGTCGGTCCACAATAGGTTGTCAATAGGCATAATTGGAATAGCTTTCCAATCAGGTTTTCCTTTAATTTTCGGCATTGTATAAGTTCTCATATTAAATACCTTCCTCATTTTTTTCTATTTTTAGCATAGCCTTATAAAGTTCACAGAATTTTCGATATTTTTCTTCCAGAGTTGAACTTTTATTAGGTGTATAGCGACGTGCCGTTTTAACATTTTTAGCAGCATCTGAAAGTGACTTATACTGACCGCCTTTCCATGCTGCAATCATAGCAGCACCCAAGCAACCTGCCTCGGTCACTTCGGGAACCATCACCGAAAGACCTGTAATATCAGCCTGAAGCTGACACCACACTTGACTTTTAGCACCGCCGCCGGTTGCAACTATTTCACATATTTTAGTTCCCTTTGAGATAATATCCTCACAATTTTTGCGAAGAACAAAGCATACGCCCTCCATAACTGCTTTAGCCATTTGCACAGCGGTATGCTCTTGTCTAAGTCCAAAGAACACGCCGGTTGCTTCTTTATCGAATTCAGGTGCATTAGTACCCACAAGATAAGGTAAAAACAACACTTGTGAATCAGACACCATAAGCAATTTTTCATTCAACGTGTCATAATCTATGTTATTCATACAAGTACGCCTAAACCAATCTAAACACGCACCGCCACTCTCCATAACCGGCAACATAATATAGGTATTCGGCAAAAAGCCGTAATGTAATGCCATATCACAATCAGGATTAGGACTTCCCTCTGTCATTGTCGTTAAAACCATAGTTGTACCGGTAGAAAGTGTAATACTGCCGGGAGCAGTGTTACCGGTACCAACCATACCTGCAAAATGGTCAAGTGTTCCTGTATTTACCTTGGTTTCAATACTAAGTCCTGTTGCTTTGGCAGATATACAGGTTAAAGGACCGACAATCGTGCATGGTTCTATCAACGGCGGAAGTTGAGCTTCATTGATACCGATTGCATTTAACATATCCTTCCAATAAGTCTTTTTGTATATATCAAAATAAAAAGAGAAGGTAGCAATTGACATATCAGCAGTTTTTTTGCCGGTTAAGCAATAAACAATATAGTCCTTTAATAACATAAAGGTCGCGGTTTTATTGAAAACATCCGGTCGGTTACGACGCAACCAAAGAATTTTTGTAGCAGGCCATGTCGGCAAAATTGCTTGCTGACCTGTAATACGATGGCAAATTTCCAAAGGAAATTGCTTCTCTAAAATTGCACATTCCTCAGAAGAACGCTCGTCCATCCAAGAGATTGCATTGTATACCGGTATGCCGTTTGTATCTAAACAAACTAATGACTCTGCCTGTCCGGTAAGTGAAATCTGTGTCACTGCAGCAGATTGTCCACTTACAAGCTCATTTAAAAGTTTTGCCAAAGTATTATAATACTCACTTGCATCAAACTCAATAAATTCCCCATCTCTAATATATTCCACCGGGGCGCTTTTTTGAGAAACACAGACTAATTTTTCGTTATAAAGGGCAACCTTTAAATTTGTACTGCCTAAATCAACACCGATATACATTAATTATCCTCCATCATTTCTAGGTAAATTTTCATAAGGCTGCCGCATCAGAAGATGTAGCAGCCTTATCATTTGCTTAATTAATAACCAACCTTCTCCCAACACTCGAACGGAGCAGCCAATTCATCGCTGATATAGACCTGTGTTTTCTTGGTCTGTAGCATTGTACTGGGCAAATAAGGAGTGATAGGTCCATGTGTGCAAAGACGAGAGGTCATTCTCTGCCAAGAAGAGAATGTGCCGCAAGTTGCCAATGCATGAACTTCAATACGTTCCTTAGCACGCATAACATCTAAAGGACCGATTGTAGCAGCCATAGGAGGTACATTTGCAATATCTCCCGACTGTCCGAAAGTACCGTTTAAAGAATTTTGCATAATTGTCATGGGGTGAAGTTTAACCAACTGTGCAGGCTGGTTCAACCACTCCTCAATGTCACCACTTCCGATAAATTCAGGAATCGGGTCAACAAATGCCATGTGACCTGCCCAACCGGGAGATGTAGAAGCTATATCTGCACCGCCTTCGGAAATATCGTTAATAATCTTTGAATAATCCTTAATATTTGCATTTGTAGGGAAATGTACATTTTCCATAGGCATACGAAGCTTCTCATCAATTTGATAGTATAAATACTTAATCATAGAATGAGCAAAACCTGCCTCATATGTAATAGGAGCAATATTTCCTTGGTCGTCAGCCCACTCGTCCTCTGCGAACAAATGAACCTTAGAGCAGTCAACCTTAAAATAGTTAATAAGTTGTGCCAAAGGAATATAGGTATCAGGCTCAGGGTTTCCTAAAATCATTGTAAAGGTTTTTCCTGCTTCAGAAGCAGCCTTTAATCTTGTGAACAAGGTGGAAATCAATACAGGATGAGGGTTCATCATAACCTTAACCTCAAATTCCGGATGCCACCATGCCTCACGCTTTTCTAAGTCTTTACCACTCATCTTGCGGACACGCTCACAAACCTCACGGTCCTTAAATGGTACAAAATCAGCCGGTTGGAAGCTAAATTTTGTTGCGGGTTCTACAATAAAATCTTTCATAATACTGTCTCTCCTTTTAATAATACTTTTTTAACATTCATTTTATGGTCAACGACAACCAAGTCTGCACGTTTTCCAACGGCAATTTCACCTCGGTCAGTCATACCATAGCATTTAGCAGGGTTAAACGATGCAAAATTAAATACATCTACAAGGGAAGCGCCTGTGTGCTTCATCATATTACGGCAAGCCACATCTAAAGTAAGTTTAGAACCGGCAATCTCACCTTCCCAGTCAAAGTTAATATCGGTCACTCCGTCATATCCTTCGGGAACAGGTCCGTCAAAAACGCAGGAATCCGAAATCAACATAATTCGGTCATCGCCCTTTATTTTGCGTACCAAACGCAACATATAAGGGTCTACATGTATGCCTCGACTGTCACAAATAAGCTCAGCATATATTTCTCGGTTATAATTTACTGCTTCGTCTACACAAACACCTCTACACTCCGGATATTTAGGAAGGTCACCTGTAGCATTAGTGTGGTGGGTGCCCACCTTTAAGCCATAGGGCATCAAGGCTTCAATTTGCTGAGGAGATGCCTCGCTATGAGCAACAGTAAATATTACCTTAGGATTTGCCGCTTTAGCATCTTTTACAAATGCTTCTATATTTTCACGCTCCGGAGCAACACACCAAGCATACACAACATCTCCCACTGCATCAATAAGCGGCTGATAATCCTCTTTACAGATAGGACCTTTCCAAGGATTGCCTTCTCTATCTGCACCAAATTTTGGGTTCATATAAGGAGCTTCCATATAAAGACCGATAAAGTTTTCGCACTCAGGTGTCTTCATGGCGGCTTTCATAGTAGCAATCTGTTCCAACAGGTTTTCCTTATTTTGATTGAAATATAATGTAGGAAGCATAGTGGTTGTACCATGCTTTAGATTGAATTGTGCAACATAAGCAGGGTCTTCAAAAACCCACTTACCTCCGCCTGCATGATTATGTGTATCAATAAGTCCAGGACCTACATAACTGCCCTCTACATCTAAAATCTCACAGTCAGCAGGAATTGCGGTGTTGCGCATTTCCCCAAAGCCTTTTATAATACCGTCATCTATAAACAATACAGCTTCGGGAATAAAATGGTTTTTCATAACCAATTCTGCATTTATAATTGCAAGCATTTTCTATTCACGCTCCTATTTTAGCGTAGGCTGTCAAGCAAAGCCTTACCTTCTTTAATAATAAGTTCGGCAGTTCCTGCTTTGTAATTAGAGCTTTTTGCCTCATAACCGCCCTCATCATAAGAATCTTGCATTGGGAAGTAACCTTCCCTACCGTTAGCATTACAGCAAGGCAATACTATATCCCAACCTTCTGACTCTTTAAGTCCAATGCCAACACCATTAAAAGGCTCACCGGGAATACCCAAAAAGGCAATATTACCAATAGCCAATGCACTTAATCTTAATGGAAATGACTCAGGGCCGTGTTCTAACCTAACCATACGACCTGCCTCGGCAACAACAGTGGTTAATTCCATAGCTTTAAACGGAATTTCATCATCTTTGCCTGCTTTATGTAGGTCATTATATTTATGTGCTAAGGGCATATCTTCAGGCTTAGGCATATTAGAAGGAAGGTTAATTATCTTCTGTGCAAAGCGTAAGCTATCAACATCAACATAATTCACCTTATCATAAACCTGCATTACTGCACCTGCTATTACATTACCCATATGACGTGCATGACCATAACCACGTGAAACGGCATCGAAGTCGTTAAACATATCGTTAAAATCACCATTTTTGGCGTTTACATTTACATGGTTAACATCACCCTCTGCACCGTTAAAAAAGATGGGTTTTACATTATCTAATGCTTTTTCTGCTCTTCTGCGGAAAAAGCCCGGCCAGTCAGCAGAAATTTTGCAACCACCGATTGTATCAGGGTGATTACCTTGGTTTGCCAAAACAATTGTTTCGGCACCCTCACGGTCAAACCTCAACACATTTACACGCTCATCAACATCACCTATTGGGTGAAGAATGTCAGGATTACCTACACCGGGATTAGTACGAACACTACCGTCCTTCATGCGAAAACGACGTACAAAAGCAATGTTTGGTGCCTTGCCTACTGCCCAACCCATTCTTGCAGGCTTTAGGTCAGCAATCGCAAAAAGTGCTGCATCTACAAAACGACTTGCCACAAACTCGGTATACTGAAGAACCAATTTATTTTTCGATTCACTGTCAACAGTACCGGCTGTATGGGTGTGCGTAGCATGAATAACAATAGCTTCCCTAGGTAATCCTGTTGCCTGTGAAATTTTCTCAACAAATGCATTTACGTCGGGTGTCAATAAATACAAACAGTCCATAGCCATCATAAGTATCTTGGCATCACCGCATGCCAGAGCTAATGCATTTATCTCTAAATCGTCTAACACACCTTCAGCAAAGCGTTCCTTAAAATACCCATTAATAGGTATTTCCATCATCGGAGTAACATTTACTCTACCAAAACCGGCTTGTAATGTGTTCATTATAATACCTCCGACCTTAATTATACACGACCTTCAAGCTGATTATCGTAATGTATATCGTATGCTTTTTCCTCATCTGTAAATTTACGCAAGGTATTGATAGTTTCACCATTTTTCCACTTACGGTCATTGATTTCCTCTGTAGTTCCCATAACGGTAATATTAAGCTGACGATGACGTGCACGAACATGGTCCCAGTCAATAAAATAAACATGTGCAAATTCTCCGCCGTCTAAAACGCCGTCTTTAATTGTCATGGTTTCACTGCGGCCAAAGAAGCATGAACGCAAGTGACCATCAGTATTCATTGAGGTATAATTGCCGGGTTCATCAACATAACGTCCAAATTGAGCATGAATAGGACCCGGATGACGATAATCTCCCTCTTCTGTATAATCAGGAATCATTTTTCTCATAATGTCAAGTAAATCATGCTGTAAAAACTCTAAGTCGAAAGAGTCAATATCATGAGAGCACTCCTGAATCATTACTGAACAGGTGGTATGGTGAGAAGCAATACATACAGTACCGTTCTTAACTCCTGATTCTTTAACAATTTCCATGACCTCTTTAGAAACGTCATGAAATGTGGGAACCCAACCTCTTGATTGTAATTCCAATTCCTTTTGATAAACCTTAAATTCCATTTTTTATACCTCCAAAAAAATAATATATAAATTTATAAATGACGCTCATCCCATGCCTTGCGAACAGCAGAAATCATTTCATCTACCATTGCAGCACGGTCAGCAGCCTTCACTACGCCTGACGATGAACCAGTAGCATCGGCACCGGCAATAATTGTATTATATACATCTGTACCGTTTGCAATACCGGCAGCAGTAAGTACCAAAATTTTATCATTTACATTTTTAACACATTTTGAAGCAGCCTCAACATATTCAGGGCCTACACTAATTCCCGTTCCTATTAGTTCAGACGGCTCTGCAACTATGATATCGGGACTTAAGGTCGCAATTTTACCGGCATCAGCCATAGAATCGGCACAAACTATTGTAGTTAACCCCACACCTTCAGCACGTTTAATAGTTTCAGCCAACACTTCAAAGGTTAATGGCTTTTCTACGTGATTAAGCATAACACCCTCTGCACCAGCAGCAACCAAAGACTCTGCCAATGTATCGGCAAGACCTCTTCCTACAGGAATAGGGTCCATATGCGGTGCAAACACATGTATGTATTTTGTGTTTTCCTTTACACGACGTATATCAACAACAGGACATGTAAAGATTATATCGACATTATACTTTTTTGATGCAGAATCAGCAGCCTTAGCCAGTTCTAAAATATCATCACCGTAAAGATATGATTTGGGTCCGATTTCGAAAAATGGTGCCTTAATTGCACAGGTTTTATTCATAACATTACTCTCCTATTTTTTATCTTAAACGCAAGTCAGCGCAATTCTTTTAACAATGCTTTTCCTTCCTTAATAAGCAACTCTGCAGTACCAGCTTTAAAGCTTGAACTTTTTGCTTCATAACCACCTTCATCATAAGCATCTTGCATTGGAAAATATCCCATAGAACCATTGGTTAAGCAACAAGGTAAAACCAAATCCCAACCCTCAGCCTCTTTTAAACCGATACCAACACCGTTGAAAGCCTCGCCGGGAATACCAACCATAGCAACATTACCAATAGCAACACCTGTTAGATGCATAGAAAAAGTCTCCGGACCATTTTCCAAACGAACTATACGAGCCGCCTCGGCAACAACAGTAGTCAGTTCCATAGCCTTAAATGGAATTTCATCGTCACGACCGGCATTATGAAGGTCATTATATTTATGTGCCAAAGCTACTTCCTCAGGCTTAGGCATGTTAGAGGGTACAGAAATAGTTTTCAATTTACTGCGAATAGAATCAACCTCAACATAATTTACCTTATCATAAACCTGTAAAACCGCACCTGCAACAACGTTTCCCATGTGACGAGAATGACCATAACCGCGTGAAACATCATCAAAATCATGGAACATATCGTTCAAATCGCCGTTTTTAGCGTTTACATTTACATGATTAACATCACCCTGCATTCCATTAAAGAACAAGGTCTTAACATTATCCAAGGATTTTTCCAATCTATGACGGTAAAGAGTAGGCCAATCACCCGAAATTAAACTTCCACCTACTACGTCGGGGTGACAACCGAAATTAGACAACACAATAGTTTCGGCACCTTCTCGGTCAAATCTCAGCACGTTCACACGTTCATCAACATCACCTATTGGATGAAGGATATCGGGATTACCTACACCGGGATTAGTACGAACGCTGCCATCTTTCATGCGAAAACGACGTATAAAAGCAATGTTTGGTGCCTTTCCTACTGCCCAACCCATTTTAGCAGGTTTTAGGTCAGCCAAAGCCATAACCGCTGCCGCAACGAACTTTTTTACAATATGACACGTATATTCTCGCACCAAATCAGCGGCAACGCCTTCTTCAGTTTTTGTTCCCAACACAACCTTACCTTCCAAGCTGACATAAGGACCTGTGTGCGTATGAGTGCTATGAATAACCACTTGGTCCTGTGTAAGACCGGTGGTATCACAAACAGCAGTGCATATAGCATCTTTTACATTTTGTGAAATCATGCAGACATCTGCGCTCATAAGAACAATTTTATCATCACCCGCAGACAATGCCAAAGCATTGATTTCCAACTCATCAAGTACCCCTTGGGCATATCTGGGATTAAAATAACCAACAATCGGTGTTCCCAATACGGGAGTAATATTCACACGACTAAATCCCGCCTTTAATACATTCATATTAAAATCATCTCTCCGAAATGTAAAATATAAATTAATTATACCTAAATAATAAACCCACAGACCCAATTTGTCAATCAATACCAAGATGTTTTATTCTTTGCACAAAATTAATCCCCAATTATCGTTAATTATCACAATGCATTTGTTCCGTTTTCGCTTGAAAGCCGACAATATTTATGCTAGAATATAAAAAAACACCGTAATTATGGGAGGACTTTGATGAAATCAGAAAGCTTACAGGCAATATATAACGCCTATGATATTGAACAACAATGCATTTGTGAAATGAAAGAACACATTGATACCGAACAATTTTCTAAAGCAGTTGACCTCTTAAGTAACGCAAACCGCATCGGCACCTCCGGTTGCGGTCATTCGGGAATTATATGTCAGCATATGGCACATTTAATGTGTTGTATTGAAAGACCGGCCAGGTTCATTTCTCCGGCAGAGGCAGTTCATGGAGCTACTGGATTTTTACAATCGGGAGATGTTATGATTTTTGCTTCTCGTGGCGGAAAAACCAAAGAATTACTGCCGATTGTTGATATCTGCAAAACCAAAGGTGTATCAATTATTACTATTACTGAAAATATGGAATCGCCTTTAGCACTCGCCGCAGACGTTGTACTAAAACAGCATGTCAACAAAGAAACTGACAAATGGAACGCACAAGGCACAACCTCTACTACTGCACTTTGCATGATTTTTCACGCCTTACAAGCAGCAGTTATTGAGGAAACCGGTTATCAAGCAGAACAATTTGCACTCATTCACCCGGGTGGTGCTGTTGGTGAGCGCCTAAACAAAAAGTCTCTTTAATCAAAATATTAGCACAAACAAAAAGGAGGTCTTTCGACCTGCTTTTTTTAACTTAATGTTAAATTTTTAATCCATAATCAACATTGCATAACCTGAGAACATTCCATCAGGTATAATAGCTTCTACTACATTATCCTTTATTTCAAAGCTTACATCAATACTTTTCTCAATTTCGGGAGTAACCAAACGTACTTTAGTTATCTTTTTATCATCGGGAATTTTTGCTGTAACCTTAATAACCGGCAATTTCTTAGCATCAGGGCAGAAATTTGGAATCGGGTCTTTCTTGCTGATAAGTATTCTTTCACTCGGTATTGTATCTGCCAAGTTTACTAAATGTAAAAGCAACGCATCGTCTACACTGTAATATGTAGTTGCAATTCTGTCATTTTCACAAGTGATTTTGACATTCTGCTCTCCTATTACATCAAGTAATATGGGTGATAATAATTTTTTCTGTGCCTCCCATTTAGACGGAATTGCATAAAGTACAGGGTCTGTATTGAAAGCCGCACTATCCCATATACTTGGCTGATAAAGGTCTTCCTCATCCTTATATGATGAGTAAATAACCTTACCCTGTCCTAATTCAAACGTCTCACCTGGCACAAGCGCTCTTCCAAAATATTTTGCAACATCTTCTTTGCTTCTATTAGAACCATCGCTATTCTTATTGGCAAATTCTCCAATAATTACAAGAGTACCTCCACGACGAACAAATTCACTAAACTTATCCATTTCAGAGTTATCGGTCATAGAAATATGTGACAATACAATTATTCTATGACGTAGCATTTCCTCAACGCTATCCTCTTCAAAAACCATATCCACAGTAAGATTAGATACATATGCCGCCTGTATTGTTGCCATAAGCTTAAATGTATGATTCTTCCTTGCTTCAGTAACTAAGTCGCGAGTTTTTCTCGAAAAATAGATACTTATATCGGATATTTTATTGGGATTTTTATAATAGTGTAAATATTTATTTTCAAAATCACGATATGGTACCTCGAGAGCATTCAACCCACCATAAATTCTGGCAGCATCATTACTGTCGCTTCCCATATAAAGCTGTCCCCAAGAGTGTGCTAACGCCCATGAAAAATAAACCATATCCGGACGATGAGGATAAAACATTGACATTGATGGAATATTATATCGTTTACCTACTGCAAAACGATGAACCGACTCAGTCATATAATCCATATAAGATTGCTTCAAATGACACTCTATACAGTTTTCTTGGAATATAAAGTCCCAAGCATCCAGCATATAGTCAGCACCATAACATGTTGTATTATGATTTAAGAAAGATGAACAGTATTGGGGTCTAAGCAACTTGACACCTAATTCTTCCTCATAAAACTTGGTCAAATCTCTGTACATACGCTCAGTACTTCTTAATTTGAACTTTTTCCAAGCAATATATACCGGGTCCTCAAAATTGTCAAAAAACTCGTCCCATCCCTCAGGTTCGGGTAAGGTATAACCTGTTTCTTTAAAGAACAAATCACGACAATACTTACAGGTGCAGGAACGGCCCTGATTACCATTACGCTCACCGCCGAAATACTGAACATCATCATTCATTATTCCATCTATTCCTGTATCAACAACATCTCTTAAATAGTTAAAGTAAACCTCTCGATAATCGGGGTTATTAAAGCACATTGAATATGCACCATATGCATTTTCTGCTATTTGTCCGGTTTTGCCGTCTATCTGTGAAAATGTTGTAATGTCTTTACCATCAATAACCAGCCCTGCTGACAAGAACTCTAAGAAATCGGCCCAGCCTTCCATACTGCGACCGCTACCACCCAAATTACGACGAACAATCCACCATCCGCGGTGTGACCTCAAATTATGTGTAAGATGAGCACTATGATGTTCAACAACACGTATTCCATATTTGTGACAAGCTGTAACCAGCATACGCAGACTATCATTATAGTCCTTCCAATATGGATAAAAACCAATTCTAAAATGAGTGTTACTAAATGTTATAATGATATTGATGCCTTTTTCATAAAGGTCTTTTGCAACATTATCAAAATCATTTTGATCATAGTCGAAAATTTCTTTACCCTTAAGCCAATACCATGTAAACCTTTGTTCCCATGGGTCTAGATTAAAGTTAATTTTTTCTGTTTTTTCCATATTACAACACCTCTGTATGTAATTTTAAGTGTAATGCATAAACACCCGCTTAGATTGTAGCAAACATACCTGTTTTTGTCAATATAAACTATTTTAAAAAGTTATGTCTATATTTAAACCAAAATACATCTTGCCTTTTATTTTTAATTTGCTACCAATCATCTAAAAGCCTAAATAAAACAAATATAAAAAGAATCCCGAATGCTTAACGCTTTCAAGATTCTTTTGCTTATTTATTTTTCGTTTTTATAGATTTCTTTAAAGTACTTATAAGTATCAACCTTAAGCTCACCGCAAGCAGCCTCATCACATGCAACAATTCCATCCTTATGCAATTGTAAAGCGCTTATCGTCCAAGCATGGTCAACACCGCCCTCAACGCAATGACGAAGTGCACGTGCTTTATGATGGCCATTGATTAACAACATAACCTGTTTAGAATCACAAACGGTTCCAACACCTACAGAAAGAGCCGTTTTAGGTACTTTATTAGGGTCATCATCAAAGAAACGAGAATTTGCAATTAAGGTATCTGCTGTTAATGCGCGAACTCCTGTGCGAGATGTCAATGAGGTAAATGGCTCGTTAAATGCAATATGTCCATCAACACCACTACCGCCCATAAACAAATCAATACCGCCATAAGATGCTATTTTTTCTTCATAACGCTGACATTCTGCTTCGGGATCTTCTGCCATACCGTTGAGAATATTTATGTTTTCTGCAGGAATGTCGATATGGTTGAAGAAATTATCGTGCATAAAATACCAATAGCTCTGGTCATGTTCTTTGGGCAATCCAACGTATTCGTCCATATTGAACGTTACTACGTTT
>JAZSAC010000164.1:0-1713 GCA_045601645.1 Acutalibacteraceae bacterium
TGTAGAATAATTAACATTTATTCCGGTTGCTTTTTCAAAAGCGCCTATAACATCCAGCAAACCGTCACAGCCATCAGAAATATATTCGCCCCAATTGAATACATTAAGGGTAGTTCCTTTTAATTCTTTAGAATAATTTGCCTCAAGAGTAACTTCAGTATTTGATTCACCAAAGCTAGACATATAAAAAAGACCAGCAATTAACAAAATAGCAATAGCAACACAAATTTTTTTCTTCATTTTCTCAACGTTGCTCCTTTTTTGTTGTTATCGTCACTTTGAATAATATTAAGTAAAATCATAAGTATAAGTATAATTACAAACATAATACTTTCAAGTGCATAAACATCTGGTTTCATTGGCTTTCTTGTCATAGAATAGATTAGCAAGGGTAACGTTTGAAATGTTCCGTTTGTAAAATAGCTGATTACAAAATCATCAAGTGACATGGTAAAAGCCATAATAAATCCGACAATAATTCCGGGTGTAATTGATGGTAAAACTGCTTTAAAAAAAGCTTGAATAGGTGAACAGCCTAAATCTTTAGCTGCTTCGGTTAAAAACTCATCAGTTTTATTAAGACGTGCTAACACATTTAATATTACATAAGGCAAACTAAAGGTTATATGGGCAATTAAAATCGTAAAAAAATTAACAGAATTAGCAAAGTTCAAAATTCTGCCTATAAAAATAAACATAAGCATCATAGAAATACCTGTCACAACTTCAGGATTCATTAACGGTATATTTGTAACGGACATGACAGTTTTTCTTATATAAGCTTTTTTCATTTTTGAAATGCCGACAGCGGTCACAGTTCCTAAAACAGTAGCAACAATCGATGAAATTACTGCTAATATAAGTGTATTTCTTAAAGCTGTAAATAGGTCACCGCCATAATTGAAAAGACTTTTATACCATGTTAAAGAAAAACCTTCAAAAATTGACGTACTATTTGCAGAGTTAAAAGAAAATATAATCATTACAATAATCGGTGCATATAATAAGAACATTATAAATGAAATAAAAACCCAACGTAATGTTTTCATATTACAACACCTCCGCCGCTGACATCATCTTCGTCGGTAAATTTATTAACGATTGCAAGACTAACTAAAATAATTATCATCAAAACCAAAGATATTGTAGCACCGATATTATAATCCGGAACACTCGATTTGTAGAATTTATCTTCAATTATGTCACCAATCATTTTAATATTACCGTCACTAAATTGACGTGAAATATAAAATGTGCTAACACATGGAACGAACACCATAGTTATTCCGGAAAAAACACCTGAAAGTGACATTGGGAATATTACTCGTCTTATTGTAGAAAAAGCATTGCAGCCAAGGTCGCTTGAAGCTTCAATCAATGAATTATCTACCTTTGACATTACAGAATAAATAGGTAAAATCATAAACGGAAGATAATTGTATACCATACCGAATATAATTATTGCTGCGTTACCTAAAAAAGATATAGTTGGTAAGCCTAAAGATTCCAAAAATGTGTTAATAATACCGTTGCGCTCTAAAATTTGTTGCCATGAATAAGTACGCACAATAAGATTCATAAGCATAGGCAGCATAATTAAAAGCATCAACATACGTTGTGATGACATATTAAGCTTTGTCATAAAATATGCAAAAGGGTATGCAATAATAAGGCAAATACCTGTTGCCCAAAGTGCATATACTATAGAACGCC
>JAZSAC010000165.1:0-2641 GCA_045601645.1 Acutalibacteraceae bacterium
GTTGTCCCTCTCTATTGTCTTCCTAAGACCGCTTGGCCTCCGACTTATGAAAAGTGTGATGTCGACAAATAGTAAAAAACACCTCGTTTCAAGTCTTTATTTTTGAGCTTGACAAGTTGACAAAAAGTCTTGTGTTTTCAAATGCTGTATGGTATACTAAATGTAGCTATGTAATAAGGATTTTTTGAAATCTAGAAAACTTATAGAAGAACACATAAAATGAAAATTAAGGAGAAATTATTATGACTATTATTGTTACCGGCGGTGCCGGATTTATCGGTTCAAACTTTGTTTTCCATATGCTTAACAAATATCCTGATTACCGCATTATTTGTCTTGACAAGCTTACCTATGCGGGTAATCTTTCAACACTTGCTCCTGTTATGGAAAATCCAAATTTCCGTTTTGTTAAGGCGGATATTTGCGACAGAGATGCTGTTTATAAGCTTTTCGAAGAAGAAAAACCGGATATTATTGTTAACTTTGCGGCAGAAAGCCATGTTGACCGCTCTATTGAAAATCCGGAGGTTTTCTTGCAAACAAATATTTTGGGAACACAGGTTCTTATGGACGCCTGTCGTAAATACGGTATTACCCGTTATCATCAGGTTTCTACTGATGAGGTTTACGGTGATTTACCGCTTGACCGTCCCGACCTTTTCTTTACAGAAGAAACACCTATTCACACTTCTTCTCCTTATTCCAGTTCAAAAGCAGGTGCAGATTTGTTGGTTTTAGCATATCATCGCACCTTTGGGTTGCCTGTAACTATCAGCCGTTGTTCCAATAACTACGGTCCTTATCATTTCCCCGAAAAATTAATTCCTCTCATGATTGCCAATGCTTTAAACGACAAGCCTCTTCCGGTTTACGGTGAAGGCCTTAACGTTCGTGACTGGCTATATGTTGAAGACCACTGTAAAGCAATAGACCTTATTATCCACAAAGGCCGTGTGGGCGAGGTTTATAATATCGGCGGTCATAACGAAATGAAGAATATTGATATTGTTAAAATTATTTGCAAAGCTCTCGGTAAACCCGAAAGCTTGATTACCTATGTTACCGACCGCAAAGGACACGATATGCGTTATGCTATCGACCCCACCAAGATTCACAATGAGCTCGGTTGGTTGCCCGAAACAATGTTTGCTGACGGTATTCAAAAAACAATTCAGTGGTATCTTGATAATAAAGAATGGTGGGAAACCATTATTTCGGGCGAGTATCAAAATTACTACGATAAGATGTACGGTAACAGATAATGAGAGTATTTGTAACAGGTGTAGGCGGTCAGTTAGGCTTTGACGTTATGAACCAACTGACTGCGCGCGGATACGAAGCAGTCGGCAGTGATATTTTAGATAAATGTGAGTTTAACAATTATGTTAAACTCGATATTACTGACAAAGAACAGGTAAAAAAAGTTTTAGAAGATATTAAACCTGATGCTGTTATTCACTGTGCTGCGTGGACAGCGGTTGACGCTGCTGAGGACGAGGAAAATCAAGAAAAGGTATATGCAATAAATGCTTTAGGCACAGAAAATATTGCTAAAGTTTGCAAAGAATTAGACTGCAAAATGCTCTATATTTCTACCGATTATGTGTTTGACGGACAAGGGGACAAACCCTGGAAGCCCGATTGCAAAGAGTATGCACCTTTAAGCATTTACGGTAAAACCAAATTGGAAGGCGAATTGGCAGTAAGCAGTATTTTGGAAAAATATTTCATTGTTCGTATAGCATGGGTATTTGGCATTAACGGCAAAAACTTTATTAAAACCATGCTTAATGTCGGCAAGAAATATGATACCGTTAAGGTTGTATGTGACCAAATCGGAACACCCACATATACGCTTGACCTTTCAAGGTTGCTTGTGGATATGGTTGAAACCGAAAAATACGGGTATTACCATGCAACCAACGAAGGCGGTTATATTAGCTGGTATGATTTTACCTGCGAAATTTTCCGTCAAGCAGGGTATAAGACAAAGGTTGTACCCGTAACAACTGCAGAATACGGTATTAGTAAGGCAAAACGACCGTTTAACAGTCGTCTAGATAAAGCTAAGCTGATTGAAAACGGGTTCACCCCTCTTCCCACTTGGCAAGATGCCTTAAGCAGATATTTAAAGGAGATAGCAGAATAATGGGACAAATTAATGTTGAAAAGAACGTTGGAGGTATAGAAGGTTTGTGTGTTATAACTCCTACGGTTCACGGAGATAATCGAGGCTATTTTATGGAAACATACAGCCAACGCGATATGCAAGAAGCAGGAATTAACATTTCCTTTGTTCAAGATAATCAGTCTATGTCTGTAAAGGGTGTTCTTCGCGGTTTACATTACCAAATTAACTTTCCCCAAACGAAGCTTGTTCGTGCTATCAAAGGCTCTGTATTTGATGTTGCGGTTGATTTAAGGAAGGAAAGTAAAACATACGGCAAATGGTATGGCGTTGAATTAACCGAGGAAAATAAAAAACAATTCTTAATTCCAAAAGGCTTTGCACATGGTTTTTTGGTTCTTTCTGATGTTGCCGAGTTTTGCTATAAATGTGATGATTTTTATCATGCTAACGATGAAGGCGGTCTTGCGTGGAACGACCCTAAAATTAACATTCAATGGCCACAACTTAAAG
>JAZSAC010000166.1:0-2954 GCA_045601645.1 Acutalibacteraceae bacterium
ATGGCTACGATCCGACTTCTCAACAGCTTCGCGAACAGCTGAAACATTGCCGCGAAATTTAACCGCAACTATTAAAGGCACCGCAAGTCCGTCCGGATTACCCGGTTTGTTTTTGTCGAAGGTTTCAACGGTTACGTCTGCCGCTTTACAACCGGCATCACAAGCAACGAAAGCTGCTGCCAGACCGTAAACCTCAACTATTCCGACAGATTTACCCATATTTTGTCACCCTTATTCATTGATGATTGCAATCTTAAGACCTTGCATAGAAAGGTTAGTCTTAAGTGCTTCATTAATTTCACTTAACGGGAAACGGTGGGTGATAAGCTTTTCAAGCGGAAGGCCGATTGCTTTGGCTCTCTTAAGAAAATCAAACGTGGTTGCATAGTCACGTAGGGTGTAAACCCATGAACCAACAGTAGTGATTTCTTTAGCGCAAATATCAAAGTGCGGATTGATTGTTGCGTCACCGCCATTGATAAAGAAGCCTAATTCACACAAACCGCCGCCTTTACGTATGAATTTGTAAATATTTGCGTGTGCGATAGGTGAGCCGGTGCATTGAAATGCAAAGTCGGCAGGATAACCACCGAAAGCATTTTCAACAGCTTTTGTTAATTCTTCAATACCTTTGTGGTTTTTAAAATTAACAGATTTTTCAGCTCCCATTTCTTTGGCAAATTGTAAACGCTTATCTTCACCGTCAACAGCAACGATATTTTCGATACCCATTGTTCGAAGTACAGCAATGCATAATAATCCAATAGGACCACAGCCCTGAACAGCAACACGACTGTTAAAACGTAAAATTCCGGTTGTTTTAGCTCGTTCAACGGCATGGATAAGTACAGCTGCAGGTTCAATAAGTATACGCGAATCAAGGTCAAGGTCGCTTACATTAAATACAGTTGAGCCACCTCTAACTAAAATATAATCAGCAAACCAACCATTAAGATGAACATCATCATCTGGTAATAAGCCGAAAATATCAGCGCCACCGACATTTTGTTTATTAAGGTCAAACATTGTAATATCAGGATTATCATTAAAAATCATACAAGTGACAACCTTATCACCAATATTAAGAGGTTTACCTGCACTGTCTTTCTTAACATTTTTACCCATGGCTACTATTTCTCCGGTGCCTTCATGACCGAGTGCTACCGGAATAAGACCGAATGGGTCGCGTTTGAATTCATGTGCATCGGTACCACAAATACCGCAGCCCTCAACCTTGACAAGAATATCATCATCTTTAAGAGCAGGGATTGGGTATTCTTTGATTTCAAATTTCTCAAGAGCTGTTAACATTGCAATATGTGCAGTCTTAGGAATCGCAGTGCTAGTCTTTGATGAACATGTATCAGCCAGAACATTTTGTCCCTGTATTTCGCCGATAACCTGCTTGACAATCTTTTCAATATCAGCAGAATTCATTTTAATCATTCCTTTCATTTAAATTATAGATTTAAAAATTTCAGCACCAAACTCAGCTAAAGCTGTATCCTGTTCTTCGCTACCTCCGCTAACTCCTAAGCCACCGATAATTCGGTTGTTTTTATCATATAGCGGAACACCACCACCAAAAATAACAATCTTGCCGTTGTTGGTAAACTGTATTCCATAAAGAGAACCACCTGGGGCAGCAAGAGTTTTGAGTTTGCTGGTCGGCATTTTCAAAGCAGTAACGGTATATGCTTTATTTAAAGCTATATCATAACTTGCTATGTATGCATCGTCCATACATTGAATTGAAACAGGATTAGAATGTTTATCAGAAACAGCTATTACAGCTTTAACACCTATTTCAGCAGCACGTTCACGTACTGCCTTAATAAGCTTGTTTGCTTGATGAAGGTTTATACTGTCAGCCGGCAGACCTTCTACAATGGTCTTTACAAGCTGTTCAATATCTTTTTCGTTCATAATAAACACCTCTCAAATGAAGTTTTATTACTTACCAAGTTGTTCCATAACCTTTTTGGTTATTTGAGCAACAATATCATCGTTATTACTATTATTTGATGAAGAATGGCAATTTTTGGTACAATTGTTACCACAATCATGACAACTGGGTAGTCCTAGCTTTTGATTAGGACAAAGGTCAGCCGGGTGTTTACCTGTCATACCGAATTTTCTGCGGATTTCATAGAGCTTTTCAACCTGTTGCTTAGAAAGCTCTTTAGGACCGCCAAGCTGCCTTGAAATATAAAGAAGCTTTGCATAAAATTCAACCGACTCTATTTTGTGATATGCATTAAGCAATGTGTCTGAAAAAGCAAGTGCACCATGATTTTCAAGTAATACAGCATCATATGATTGAAGATATTTTTCAACGGCATCGGGAATTTCTTCGGTAGACGGTGTGCCGTATTCAGCAATAGGAACACAGCCAAGGGAAATAACTGCTTCAGGCATAATCGGTTGAGTAAGCGGAATACCGGCAATAGCAAAGCCTGTAGCATAAGGTGGATGTGCATGTACAACTGCATTAACATCAGGACGGTTCTTATAGACCCTCATGTGCATTTTAATTTCACAAGAGGGACGAAAACCTGGGTTGGCTTGAATAACCTTACCGTCTGCATCTATTTTGCAGATAAAATCAGGAGTCATGAAACCTTTACTTACACCTGTAGGTGTGCAAAGAAACTCATGGTCATTCAATTTAACAGAAATGTTTCCGTCATTGGATGCAACCATACCTTGGTCATAAATTCGCTTACCAATGTCGCAAATTTGTTTTTTGATTTCATATTCTGATACCATCATGGTTTCTCCTTTATATAGAATTGTTTATGGATATAACATCTCGTATAGCAAATATACCATAAAACACAACCAAAGTCAACATTAAATCAAATAAAAACCACATTTTTATACCAAAACTTGTTGTTTTCGGCGTTATATTCGTTATATCGGCAAAAACTTCACAAGTTTTAGTGAAAATATAC
>JAZSAC010000167.1:0-2870 GCA_045601645.1 Acutalibacteraceae bacterium
AGGCCTTGACCGATGCTTTTAGGAGGAAAAATTAATTGTCGTTACTCAATGTTAAAAATCTAGTTTATACCTACGGAAATGGTACACCGTTTATTACTCATGCTGTTAATGATGTTTCTTTTTCGGTTGAAAAAGGTGAAATTATAGGAATAATAGGTCACACAGGTTCAGGCAAATCAACTCTTGTTCAGATGCTTAATGGTTTAATTAAACCTGAAAGTGGTGAAATTTTATTAAACGGTAAAAACATTTGGACCGAATATAATAATATTCTTCAAGTTAGACATAAGGTCGGTTTAGTTTTTCAATATACGGAATATCAATTATTTGAGGAAACTGTTGAAAAGGATATTGCATATGGTCCTACAAATATTGGGTTGCCTGAAGAAAAAATTAAAGAATCTGTAATTTATGCCGCTAATGCTGTTGACCTTAGTGATGAGCTGTTAAAGAAGTCACCCTTTGATTTATCTGGTGGTGAAAAGCGTAGAGTTGCAATTGCCGGAGTTATTGCTATGCAACCTTCGGTTATGATACTTGATGAGCCAACTGCCGGTCTTGACCCTCAAGGTAGAGATACTATTCTTGAAATGATAAAAAAATATCGAGACAATACAGGTGCATCGGTAATTATTGTTTCACATAGTATGGAGGATATGGCTAAAACAGCTGATAAATTATTAGTATTATCAAACGGTAGGGTTGAATTTTTTGATAGTGTTTGCAATGTATTCTCTAATGCTGAGCAGCTTACTAATATAGGCCTTGATATACCTCTGGTAACAAGAATCGCCATTGCATTACGTAAAAATGGTATAAATATTTCTAAAAATATTTATACTGTAAACAATTTATGCAATGAGTATATTAAGCTTTATAACGGAGGTGTTTTATCATGATTTCTGATATCACCTTCGGACAATTTGTTGATACAAATTCATTTATTCATAAGCTTGATTCAAGAACTAAGCTTTTAGGGTTAATTGCATATATTATCTTGCTGTTTGTTGCCGGTAATTTTTATTCTCTTGGTATTTTGTCGATTTTTCTATTATTTATAATTTTTTCATCTAAAATTCCACTGTCAATGTATTTAAAAAATATAAAAGCTATCTTACCAATTATAATACTTACTGCCGTTTTAAATTTATTTTATACTTCCGGCGGTAAAATACTTATTAATTGGTGGATTTTCACTATAACAACCGAAGGAATTTATAAAGTTTTTTACATGTCCTTTAGGATTGTTCTGTTGATATTATCAAGTGCAGTTTTAAGCTATACAACATCACCGACCTCTTTAACCGGTGCAATTGAAAGTCTTCTTTCTCCGTTAAAATATATCGGCTTAAAAAATGCAGTTCATACCATGGCAATGACTATGACTATAGCGTTAAGATTTATTCCTACACTTATTGAAGAAACCCAGAAAATTATGAACGCTCAAAAAGCAAGAGGTGCCAACTTTGAAAGCCGTAATTTAATAAAAAAAGTCAAAGCACTTATACCTATATTGATTCCTTTGCTGGTTTCTTCTGTAAGACGCGCATATGAGCTTGCAGAGGCTATGGAGTGCAGATGTTATAGCGGTGGTACCGGAAGAACCAAATTTCGTATTATGAGATTTGGTACGAGAGATTTAGTTAGTTTATTTGTTTTTGTTATTATTACTTTAGCAGTTATTTTATTTAATATATTCAATACCATGTTAAATTCATTATTTATATGATTTTTGAGGTGATATAATGTCAAGACGTCTGCTGACAATTAAATATGATGGCAGCAGATATTCCGGCTGGCAGGTTCAAAAAAATGCTGTAACTATACAAAAAACTGTGCAAAACGCTTTAATGTCTATTTTGTCATCTGACGTCTCGGTAACAGGGTGCAGCCGAACAGATTCAGGCGTTCATGCAAATATGTATTGCTTACATTTTGACACTAATTCTAATATTTCTAATGAAAGAATAGTACCTGCATTAAACTCAAAATTACCGTATGATATTGTGGCAACGAATTGTAAATTTGTACCTGATGATTTTCATGCCAGATATTCATGCGTCGGCAAAAATTATATTTATAAGATACATAACTCTCAGATTCGAGACCCGTTTAAACAAGGTTATTATCTGAATGTGCCGTATAATTTAGATGATAAGCTGATGAATTCAGCTTGTAAGTATTTCATAGGAACACACGACTTCAAAGGTTTTTGTTCTATGGGTTCTTCGGTTAAATCAACCGTACGAACTGTTACGGATTGCAGTGCTGTACGATATGGTGATGATATAATTATAAGTATTACTGCTGATGGTTTTTTATATAACATGGTTCGTATTATAGTAGGCACTCTTCTTATGTGCGGACAAGGTAAAATAAATATTTCAGAATTACCGAATATTATTGCATCATGCGAACGCAAAAAAGCCGGTCCAACTGTTAAAGCGCATGGTTTATACTTAAATCAAGTTTATTATCATTTTTAAAGGTGGTAAAACATGGCTGAACGTAAAAAAAGAAAATTTACTGTTAAAAGCTCTAAATCTGACAATAAAAAAGCAATAAAAAAAGAACCTGAATTAGATAACGAAAATCTTTCTCGCCTTGAGATTGTTAAAGGCACAAGACGTAAAAGAAAAATCACTCGCATTGTTATTTATTGTTTAATAGCAATTGTGATTCTTATACTTTTAATTTTGAATTTGTTATCACCCACAGGTTTGATTGAGGCTATGCAAAACAAATATGCAAGTATAGGAAAAGGTGTTTTACCTGCTAATGTTTTTGCGCAAAATTGTGATAATTGTTATTCTTATAATGATACTGTTACTTTAATTAATGATTCTTATTTTGAAATATATAACGATAAC
>JAZSAC010000168.1:0-3186 GCA_045601645.1 Acutalibacteraceae bacterium
TGTAAATATTCTTTTTTTCATTTTAATCACCAGATTTTATATTAGTCAAAATAGCCTTTTGCACACAGTAACTCAGCTAGAAGTACACCACCGCCGGCAGCACCTCGTAAGGTATTATGTGAAAGACATACGAACTTATAATCATATTGAGTATCTTCGCGTAAACGACCTATTGAAATAGCCATACCGCCGTCTAAATCACGTTGCAGCTTTGTTTGAGGCATGTTATCCTCAGCAAAATAGTGCAAAAATTGTTTTGGAGCGCTGGGAAGCTTTAACTCCTGTGCAGTACCAACAAAGGCTTCCCATTTTGAAATAATTTCTTCTTTAGTAGGTTTGTTTTTAAATCTTACAAAAACGGCAGCCATATGACCGTCAGAAACAGGAACGCGTAAGCATTGTGCTGTAAAATGAGGCTTTTTGGCATTAACTATAACGCCGTTTTCAACCTTACCCCAAATTTTTAATGGTTCTTGTTCGCTTTTTTCTTCTTCGCCACCGATAAAAGGAATAACATTATCAACGATTTCGGGGAAAGTTTCAAAGGTTTTACCTGCACCGGAAATTGCTTGATATGTACAAACCAAAGCGTCTTCTACACCGAATTCACTGTCAAGAGGGAAAAGTGCAGGAACATAGCTCTGCAATGAACAGTTGGATTTAACCGCAATAAAGCCACGTTTTGTACCAAGTCTTTTTTTCTGACTTTCAATAACATCAATATGGTCGGCATTTAACTCAGGAATAACCATCGGAACATCGGGAGTGTGCCTATGGGCACTGTTATTCGAAATAACAGGACATTCGTGCTTTGCATATGCTTCTTCCAAAGCTTTAATTTCATCTTTTTTCATGTTAACTGCACAAAACACAAAATCAACAGATGCTGTAATTTTTTCAATATCTTCTTCAGCGTTCATTAGTATAATATTTTGTAGTTTAATCGGCATATCATCTTTCATTGCCCAACGGCTGCCAACCGCTTCTTTATAGGTCTTTCCAGCAGAGCGTCCGCTTGCGGCAAGTACCTTAACCTCAAACCAAGGATGGTTATGAAGAAGGGTAGCAAACCTTTGACCAACCATACCGGTTGCACCGATAATTCCAACATTGTACTTTTTCATTTATTATCACCTTTAAAAAATTATTGTTGATTATTTTAGATATATGCAATATAATTATCATTGCTAAATATATGTCAAAATTTATTATATAATTATACAAGTAACCACTATATTTGTCAAACATATTTTACGCAATATTCTTTATTTTGTGACAGTAAGGTGATAAAATGAAAAAAAGCGACTTTTATTATGATTTGCCGGAAAATCTAATTGCTCAAACTCCGGTTGAACCGAGAACAGCATCAAGACTTATGGTGCTTAATCGTGAACAAAATACAATTTGTGATAAAACGTTTTGTGACCTTATTGATTATCTTAACGAAGGCGATTGCCTTATTATGAATGATACTAGAGTTTTACCTGCTCGTATTTTTGGTAAACGTAGAGATAGCGGTTCTGTTGTTGAATTTGTTCTTTTAAAGGAAATCGAAAATAACGTTTGGGAATGCTTAGCAGGACCCGGTAAAAAAGCTAAAATCGGCAAAATTTTTGATTTTGGTGATGAGCTTTCTTGTGAGGTTATTGATGTAACCGAATATGGCAATCGAATAGTGAAATTCAGTTTTTCGGGCGTGTTTTATGATGTCTTGGATAGAGTAGGTCAAATGCCGCTGCCGCCTTATATTACTGAAAAACTATCTGACAAAGAAAGGTATCAAACTGTTTATTCGAGAGAATTAGGCTCGGCAGCTGCACCTACTGCAGGGTTGCATTTTACAAATGAGTATATAGAAAAAATCAAGCAAAAAGGTGTTAATATAGGATTTGTTACTCTTCATGTTGGACTAGGGACCTTTAGACCTGTAAAGGAAGATGATATAACAAATCATAAAATGCATTCTGAACATTATTATATTTCAAAGTGCACTGCGGATTTAATAAACGAAACTAAAAAGAATAACAAGAGAGTAATCTGTGTAGGTACTACTTCATGCAGAACGTTAGAAAGTGCAGCTCAAAAGGGAATAATTACTGAATGTAGTAACGATACAGAAATTTTTATTTATCCCGGTTATAAGTTTAAGATAATTGATGGGTTGGTTACTAATTTTCATCTACCTGAAAGCACATTAATTATGCTGGTTAGTGCATTTGCAGGTTACGATATTACAATGAAGGCATATCATCATGCTGTTGAAGAAAAATATAGATTTTTCTCATTTGGCGATGCGATGCTTATAATATGATAAATTAAAAATTTTGGAGTTATTATGTTTAAAGTGTTAAAAAAAGAGGGAAGAGCAAGAAGAGGGGTTTTTGAAACGGTGCATGGTACCGTTCAAACACCTGCCTTTATGAATGTTGCTACATGTGCCGCAATTAAAGGTGGAGTTTCGGCATTTGATATGTCTAATGACCTGCATACTCAGGTTATGCTTTGCAATACTTATCATCTGCATTTGCGCCCCGGTGATGAGTTAATTAAAAGTTTTGGTGGACTTCACAAATTCACAGGTTGGAATGGACCGATTTTAACTGATAGCGGCGGTTTTCAGGTGTTTTCATTATCAAGTCTTAGAAAAATAACTGAGGACGGTGTTACTTTTAATTCACATATAGATGGCAAAAAGATTTTTATGGGTCCCGAGGAAAGTATGAAAATTCAGTCAAATCTTGCTTCAACTATTGCAATGGCTTTTGATGAATGTGTAGAAAATCCGGCAACCCATGAATATGCAAAGCAATCATGTGAAAGAACTGTAAGGTGGCTTAAACGTTGTAAGTTAAAAATGCAGGAATTAAATTCACTTGATGATACAATAAATAAAAATCAACTTCTTTTCGGTATAAATCAAGGCTGTACCTTTGATGATTTAAGGGTTGAAAATATGAAGCAGATAGCAGAGCTTAATATGGATGGTTATGCTATCGGAGGTCTTGCTGTTGGTGAACCTGCTGAGGTTATGTATCATGTTATAGAACAGGTTGAGCCGTTTATGCCTACCGATAAAATTCGTTATTTAATGGGAGTTGGAACTCCTGCTAATATTTTAGAAGGAATTTCACGCGGGGTTGACCTTTTTGATTGTGTTATGCCAAGTCGTAATGCTCGGCATGGACA
>JAZSAC010000169.1:0-1576 GCA_045601645.1 Acutalibacteraceae bacterium
AGTTGAATATTTAGTACAAAAATCTGTTGCAAACGGTATTGATATAATTCGTATATTTGATGCATTAAATGATATCAGAAATCTAGAAACGGCAATTAAAGCAACTAAAAAAGAAAAAAATGCTTCAGTACAGGCTACTGTCAGCTATACAACAGGCCCGGTTTTTGATATTGAATATTATACAACCTATGCAAAACAGCTTGAAAATTTAGGCGCAGATTCTATTTGTATTAAGGATATGGCAGCTTTGCTAACACCTTATGTCACATATGACCTTGTTAAAGCTATTAAGGAAACCGTTAAAATTCCTGTTCAGGTTCATTCACATTCAACCTCAGGACTGGGTTCTATGGTACTATTAAAGGCAATAGAAGCCGGTGCTGATGTTATTGATACTGCGATGTCACCGCTTTCTATGGGTACTTCACATCCAGCAACCGAGTCTATGGTTGCTGCACTTAAGGATACAGAATTTGATACAGGCTTAGATATTGAAGCTCTTGACGAAATTGCAAAATATGTTACTACATTAAGGGAAAGATATATTGCTGAAGGACTTATAAGTCCTAAAATGCTTGCGTCTAATGCCAAAGCTTTAATATATCAGGTACCAGGCGGTATGCTTTCAAATCTTCTGTCACAGTTAAAACAGGCAGGTAAAGAAGATAAATTTGCTGAGGTTTTAGAAGAAGTGCCGAAGGTTAGAGCTGATTGCGGTTATCCTCCATTAGTTACTCCGTCATCACAAATTGTTGGAACTCAAGCCGTTTATAACGTTATCATGGGTGAACGTTATAAGATGGTTACTAATGAATTCAAAGGCATTGTAAAGGGTGAATATGGGCGTACTCCTGTGCCGATTGACCGCGAATTTCAGAAAAAAATCATTGGTGATGAGGAACCTATTACCTGTCGTCCTGCAGATTTGTTAGAGCCTGAGCTTGATAAATTGCGCCAAGAGTGTGCAAAATGGAGTGAACAAGATGAGGATGTTCTCTCATACGCACAGTTCCCAAAGGTTGCAGTTGACTTTTTTGAGAAGAGGGCTAATAAAAAATATAAGGTTGACTCAGATAACGCTGATTCAGTTAATAAAATTCACCCAATGTAAAAAAGTGTTGAATTATATTTTAAAATGTGTTACAATGTCTTAAATTAAGTTATATGTATACTTTTTAAGATTAAGGGAGATTAAGATGAGTATTTTACAAATTATTCTAGGCTCAATTATGATAATATTTTCTTTGTTGATAATTTTTGTTGTATTGTTTCAACAGGGAAGGCGCTCAGGAATCGGTGCAATATCAGGTGCTGCCGATACATTCCTTTCTAAAAATAAAGCACGTACTGTTGATGCTATTTTAGGTCGTTGGACAAAATATATTGCACTTGCGTTTTTTGTGCTTTCAATTATTATTAACATTATAGCTCTTACAAGTAAATAATTTTTTCAACCCTGCTTCTTGCAGGGTTTTTTTCATAATAATTTAGTTAATATCATAAATTATTATGAAAGGGTGAATTAAGTTGCAATTTATTAAAATTTCATTTATAATTATTATGATAACATATGTAA
>JAZSAC010000170.1:0-27878 GCA_045601645.1 Acutalibacteraceae bacterium
TGAGTGCAGTTCGGTAACAAGACTGACGTTTGCCTGCGTTAAAGGCTTTTGAGTTATAAATCAAGGTGGAACCGTGCAAGAATTGCGCCCTTGGCTGTATGTTGTGTTCATACGCCGAAGGCGTTTTATTTTTTTAAATCAAATCCGAGAGGAGAATATAAATGAAGGTTATTTATGGTGACGGAACGGTAGATGTTTGTCCTGCTGATCAAGAATTAGAGGTTATTCGACATACTGCTGCACATATTTTGGCACAGGCGGTTAAGCGTCTTTATCCTAATGCAAAATTTGCATATGGTCCTGCGACCGAAAAGGGATTTTATTATGATATTGATTTGGGCGATACAAAGCTTAACGACGCTGACCTTATAAAAATTGAGGAAGAGATGCGTAAAATCGTAAAAGAAAACCTACCTATTAAACCGCAAATATTACCACGCGATGAAGCTATAAAGTTAATGCGAGAGATGGGTGAAACTTATAAGGTTGAGCATATTGCCGACCTTGCTGAAAATGAGCCTATTAGCTTTTATAAGCAGGGTGACTATGTTGATATGTGCCGAGGTCCGCATTTAACCTACACTAAGGCATTAAAAGCATTTAAACTTACCGGAACATCAGGTGCTTACTGGAAGAATGACAGTAACAATAAAATGCTTACTCGTATTTACGGAACAGCTTTTGCTAATGCTGAGGAGCTAGAGAAGCATTTAACCATGCTTGCCGAAGCCGAAAAGAGAGACCATAATAAAATAGGCAGAGAGCTTGAATATTTTACAACAGTTGATGTTATCGGGCAAGGTTTACCGATTTTGTTGCCGAAAGGTGCCAGAACAATTCAGCTTTTGCAGCGTTTTGTTGAAGATGAGGAGCAAAAGCGTGGATATTTGCTTACTAAAACACCGCTTATGGCAAAACGTGAGCTTTACAAAATCTCTGGGCACTGGGACCATTATCTTGACGGAATGTTTATTTTGGGCGACCCTAATGATGAGGAAAAAGAATGCTTTGCATTGCGCCCGATGACCTGTCCTTTCCAATATCAAGTTTATCTTAACAAAATGCGTTCATACCGTGATTTACCTATGCGTTTAGGTGAGACCTCAACACTTTTTAGAAATGAGGATTCAGGTGAAATGCACGGACTTATTCGTGTGCGCCAGTTTACCATTTCAGAAGGTCATTTAGTGCTTCGCCCCGAACAGCTTGAGGAAGAGTTTAAGGGATGCTTAGAGCTTGCAAATTACATGCTGAAGGCGGTTGGACTTGATGATGATGTCACCTATCGTTTTTCTCAGTGGGACCCTGAAAGAAAAGACAAGTACGAAGGTACTGCAGAACAATGGAACGAAGCACAATCACTTATGGGCAAAATTCTTGACCATCTCGGAATTAAGTACTCAATAGGTGTTGATGAAGCAGCCTTCTATGGTCCGAAGCTTGATATTCAAATTAAAAATGTTCACGGCAAAGAGGATACACTTATCACTATTCAAATAGATATGCTGTTAGCAAAAAAATTCGGCATGGAATATGTTGATGTTGACGGCGAGAAAAAGACACCATATATCATTCATAGAACATCTTTAGGCTGCTACGAAAGAACTCTGGCTTTATTGCTCGAAAAATATGCAGGAGCTATGCCGACGTGGTTGGCTCCCGAGCAGGTAAGGGTGATTCCTATTTCCGAGCGTCTGCGCGATAAATCTTTAGAAGTGTTGTCTAAGATTACCTCTAACGGAATAAAAGCAACCTGTGATGACCGAAACGAGAAAATGGGATACAGAATTCGTGAAGCACAGTTAGAGAAGGTTCCATATGTGCTTATTATCGGTGATAAAGAGGCTGAAACCGATACCGTTTCTGTAAGAAAACGTGGCGGTGCGGATTTAGGTGTTATGACTATTGGAGAATTTATAGCAATGATTCGTGAAGAAATCGACACTTTGAAAATTGAAAAATGATTTAATGTTTAATTAAATAAGCAAAAGCCTGTCGAAAGGGTGTAATTTCGGCAGGTTTTTCTTTGTTTTTTAATATTTATAGTAAAAAATAATGTAAAAAGATGCGATAAATGTCTAGACTTTTTAAGTGTTATGTGTTATAATTTTAACAAATTATGTGAGGTGGAAACGGTTTGTAAAAATATGGTTTCTGCTTGTCGTAATTGTATTATTTATGTCGGGAGGAAAAGATTAATGAAAAAACATGCCAGCTCAATACCTTTTAAAGGTACGCCTGAGCAGGAAGCTAAGTTAAAAGCAATCATTGCAGAAAAGAAAAACACACAAGGTTCTTTAATGCAAATAATGCAGGAAGCTCAGGAAATTTATGGTTATTTACCGCTTGAGGTTCAGCAGATGATTGCTGACGGGATGGGTACTTCGATTGAAGAAGTTTACGGAATTTCTACATTCTATGCACAATTTGCTCTCTCTCCTAAGGGAGAATACAATATTTCTGTGTGCTTGGGTACTGCTTGTTATGTTAAGGGCGCACAAAAATTACTTGACCGTCTTACTGAGGTGCTTGGCATTCAGCCGGGCGAGTGTACTGCTGACGGGCGCTTCTCTTTAGAAGCTTGTCGTTGCATAGGTGCTTGTGGTCTTGCACCTGTTCTTACAGTTAATGAGGATGTTTACGGACGTTTGACCGAAAAGGATATTGACGGTATTTTAGAAAAATATGCCGGATAAACTTCGGAAAGGATTATGCGGCTATGAAAATCAGCACTATTAAGGAACTCCTTAATGCTACCGTTATTTATGGTGAGGATGAGCTTAACCGAGAAGTGTATTCTGCATGCGGAAGCGATATGATGAGTGATGTTCTGGCTTATGTAAAGGATCAAGGTGTTTTACTAACAGGACTTGTAAATTCTCAGGTCATAAGAACTGCCGAAATGATGGATATGGTATGTATTGTTTTCGTAAGAGAAAAAAAGCCCACTGATGAAATGATTGCCATTGCAAAAGAAATGGGCATTGTATTACTTGCAACCGATATGCGCATGTATGATGCATGTGGCAAGCTGTATGTTAACGGTCTTATAGGAAACGGAGTTAAAAAATGAGTGAACCTTTGAAATTTCACTTCGACGTTGCAGGAGAGAACTTTACCTCTGCCGGTCAGGCATCGGTTTTGGTAAAGCGGAATTTACGTCAACTTGGAATTCCTCCGGAGATTATCCGTAGGGTGTCAATTGCAATGTATGAGGGCGAGATTAACATGGTTATTCATGCCGGCGGAGGTGTCGCCGAGGTTGTTGTCCATGAGGATAAAATTGAGATTATCCTTACCGATAACGGACCCGGAATTGCCAATGTTGACCTTGCTATGAAGGAAGGCTTTTCAACTGCATCTGATAATATAAGGACGTTAGGATTTGGTGCCGGAATGGGTCTTCCTAATATGAAAAGATATACCGATTACATGAACATTGAAACTGCTTTAGGTAAAGGAACTTGCATTACTATGCATGTTAATTTTTAAAGAGAAAAATGTAAGGCAAGGGATAATATGAACAATTACGAACATTCTGTTTCTCTTGACCGAGAGAAATGTACAGGGTGCACCACCTGCTTAAGACATTGTCCCACCGAAGCAATAAGGGTTAAAGAGGGGCATGCCGTAATAAACACAGACAGGTGTATTGATTGCGGTGAGTGTATAAGGGTGTGTCCGCATAAAGCGAAAAGTGCTGTGTGCAATCGCTTTGAGGATATTGAACACTTTAAGTGGAAAATAGCACTTCCTGCGCCGAGTCTCTATGGTCAGTTTGAAGAGCTTGATGATATAGATTATTGCTTGCAGGGCTTACTTGATATAGGCTTTAATGAAGTTTATGAGGTTTCGCGTGCAGCCGAATATGTTTCGGAGTATACACGTCTTTTCATAAAAACCGAAGGAATAAAAAAGCCTGTTATAAGTTCGGCATGTCCGGTAATTGCAAGGCTGATTGCTCTTAGATTTCCGTATTTAAAAGATAATCTTATGCCGATATTACCTCCTATGGAGGTGGCTGCAATTGATGCCAGAAAAAAAGCTTTGGAAAAACACCCCGAATTAAAATCCGAGGATATAGGTGTATGTTTTATAACGCCGTGTCCTGCCAAGATGAGCTATGTAAAAAACGGTTTTGGGAACTATAAAAGCCATATCGATACAGTAATATCTATCAGTGATATTTATTTTATGCTGGTAAATGTGATGAAGCGTGAAAAAACACCTTTGCCGGTTTCCCGTTCCGGAATGATTGGAATAGGTTGGGCAACCTCTGGCGGTGAGGCAACAGCGATTTTTAACGATAAGTATCTTGCTGCTGATGGCATTGAAAATGTTATTAAGGTTCTTGACCAGGTTGAAAACGGTATGATACCTCAGCTTGAATTTATTGAACTGAACGCTTGTACCGGTGGTTGTGTCGGTGGAGTGTTGGCGGTTGAAAATCCGTTTATTGCAAAGGCTCGTTTAAGAGCATTAAAGAGATACCTTCCGGTTTCACAAAACTATTTACCAACTGATGAGGAATACATACCATCAGACTGCTTCTTAGAAGAAATACCTGATTATAAGCCTATTACTCGGCTTAGCAGTAATATAGGTGAGTCAATGCGTATGATGTCTGATATTCAAAAGTTACGTGAGATTTTACCGGGGACTGATTGCGGTGCATGTGGTGCACCAACCTGTCGTGCCTTTGCTGAGGACGTTGTTAAGGGTGAAAGTAACATTGACGCCTGCATAATAAAATCACATAAAAAACCTTGAATTATAAAAAAGAAGGTGAGCAGGAATGACGGTAAGTGAATTAGCACAAAAGCTAAATCTCAAAGTAATAGCGTTGCCATGTGGTGAACGTAAGGTTTGCGGTGCATATGCGTGTGACCTTTTAAGTTGGGTTATGGGACGTGCCAAGGCAGATGACGCTTGGATTACGATAATGTCAAATATAAATATAATTGCGGTTGCATCACTTTCTGACGTTGCATGTATAATACTTGCAGATGGGGTTATTCCTGAAAAAGACGTTATAGAGCTCGGCATTGAAAAAGGTGTAAATATACTTACCTCAAATAAACCTATTTTCGAAACGGCAGTCAGCCTTTCTAATCAAAATTTATGACTCGTTATTATTACGATTTTCATATACATTCGTGTCTTTCACCGTGTGCCGATAATGATATGACACCTCACAATATTGCAGGGACTGCAACCTTGGCAGGACTTAATATTGTTGCTCTTACCGACCATAATTCAGTTGAAAATTGTCCGGCTTTCTATAAAGCCGCAAAAGAGAACGGTATTATTGCAATATCGGGAATGGAGCTTACTACCGCTGAGGATATACATGTTGTGTGTCTTTTTGAAAAGCTTGAAGACGCTCTTAGTTTTGGGGATTTTGTAAAGGAACATAGGATACTTATAAAAAACCGAATTGATATTTTCGGTGAACAGCTTATTTGTGACCATGAGGATAATGTAATCGGCATCGACGAATATTTGTTGTCAAATGCAACCGATATTCCTATTGATAACGTTCCGAAAATTATTGAAGGTTTTGGCGGTATATGCTATCCTGCACATGTTGACCGCACCTCAAACGGAATTATTTCTATATTGGGTTGTTTTCCCAAAACGCCGTTTTTTAATTGTGTAGGACTTCATGATGAAAATAAAAAGGACGAATTGTGTGTTAAATTTCCAATTCTCAAACACAAGAAAATACTTATAAGCTCCGATGCACACTTCCTTTGGGATATTCGTGATGCCAAGGATTTTATAGAGCTTGATGATGAGCCTTATAGTAGCGATTTGGTTCGAAAAAAGCTTTTTGAGTATCTAAGGAGTAGATAATGAAGGAACTGTCATTAAACATATTGGATATAGCTGAAAATTCGGTTAGGGCCAAAGCAGATTTAATAAAAATTACAATTAACGAAACAAAAGAAATTATAAAAATATCTATTGCGGATAATGGTTGCGGAATGGCACCTGATATGTTAGAAAACGTAACCAATCCGTTTTGTACTACAAGAACAACGCGCAAGGTGGGTCTCGGTATTCCGCTTTTGAAAATGGCGGCAGAAATGACCGGTGGTGAATTTGAAATTTCATCACGCCATGACAAAACATTTCCTAAAAATCATGGTACCGAAACCATTGCGGTGTTTAACAAAAATCATATAGATATGACCCCTTTGGGTGATATAAACGCCACCATTGTAACATTGATTCAATGTAATCCAAGTATCGATTTTTTATTTAAACATATATCAGAAGAACGAGAGGTAAGTTTGGATACTAGGGAGTTGAGGCAGGTTTTGGGTGACGTGCCGCTTAATACACCAGACGTTATTTTTTGGATAAGAGATAATTTGGTGGAACAGTATGGCAAATAAAATAGTAATATTTTCAGAAAGGATAGATAATAAATGAAATCATTGGCAGAACTCGCAGCAATTAGAGACAAAATGAAAAACAAGGTTGTTCTTCGTGAAGGCACGGGAGAAACAAGAGTTGTAGTTGGTATGGCTACCTGTGGTATTGCGGCAGGTGCTCGTCCGGTGCTTAATGCTTTTGTTGAAGCCGTTGCTAAAGCAGAACTTTCCGACAAGGTTACTGTAACGCAGACCGGTTGCATCGGCATTTGTGAATACGAGCCTGTTGTTGAGGTTTATGAAGGTACAACGAAAACGACTTATGTTAAAATGACTGTTGAAAAAGCAGAAGAGGTCGTTGAGAAGCATTTAAAGGGCGGAAACGTCGTAACAGAATATACTATTAAGTAATCATTTTTGGAGGTATAATTATGATTCGTGCACAAGTTCTTATTTGTGGCGGTACAGGCTGTACCTCTTCGGGTAGTGTTGCTATTCAAAATGCGTTTAAAGAGCAAATTGAAGCTAACGGACTCTCGGAGGAAGTAAAAATAGTACAGACCGGTTGTTTCGGTCTATGTGCTTTAGGCCCTGTCGTCATTGTTTATCCTGACGGTACTTTTTACAGCCGCGTAACGCAAGAAGATGTTGCAGAAATTGTTACTGAACATCTTTTAAAGGGCCGTGTTGTTGAACGTTTAGTTTACAACGATACAGGTTCTAATGAAGTTGTAGAAAATGTGTCTCTTAATGATACAGCGTTCTATCGCTCACAGCAGCGTGTTGCATTGCGCAATTGCGGTGTTATTAATCCTGAAAGTATTGATGAATACATAGCAATGGATGGTTATCAGGCTTTAGGTAAGGTTTTGACCGAGATGACACCTGATGAAGTTATCAAAACAGTGCTTGATTCCGGTCTTCGTGGTCGAGGAGGTGCAGGCTTCCCTACCGGTAAGAAGTGGGAATTAGCCCGCAATCTTGTTCCGGATGCAGACCAAAAATATGTTGCATGTAATGCTGATGAGGGCGACCCCGGTGCATTTATGGACCGTTCAGTTCTTGAAGGTGACCCTCATGCACTTATAGAAGCTATGGCTATTGCAGGTTATGCTATTGGTGCTAATCAAGGATATGTTTATGTTCGTGCAGAATATCCGATAGCTGTACACCGCTTACAGATAGCTATTGAACAAGCTCGTGAATATGGTCTTTTGGGTGACAATATTTTTGGTACGGACTTTAGCTTTAACATGGAGCTTCGTCTCGGTGCAGGCGCATTCGTTTGCGGTGAAGAAACAGCTCTTATGACATCTATTGAGGGTAAACGCGGTGAGCCGCGTCCGCGTCCTCCGTTCCCTGCAGTTAAAGGTCTTTTCGGCAAACCTACTGTTCTTAACAATGTTGAAACCTATGCAAATATTCCTCAGATTATTTTAAAAGGTGCTGATTGGTTCTCATCAATGGGTACCGAAAAATCTAAGGGTACTAAGGTATTTGCTTTAGGCGGTAACATTAAACATACAGGACTTGTTGAGGTTCCAATGGGTACAACTCTTCGTCAAATCGTTGAGGAAATCGGTGGCGGCATTCCCGATGGCAAGAAATTTAAAGCAGCTCAGACCGGTGGACCTTCAGGAGGTTGTATCCCTGCAGAGCATCTTGATATTCCGATTGACTATGATAATCTTATCTCAATTGGTTCAATGATGGGTTCAGGCGGTCTTATAGTTATGGACGAAGATAGCTGTATGGTTGATATTGCTAAATTCTTCTTAGAGTTTACTGTTGATGAGTCTTGCGGCAAGTGTACTCCTTGCCGTGTCGGTACTAAGAGATTGCTTGAAATACTTGATAAGATTACCGAGGGCAAGGGAACCATGGAAGACCTTGATAAGATGGAAGAGCTTTGTTACTACATTAAAAAGAATGCTCTTTGTGGTCTCGGACAAACGGCACCTAACCCGGTTCTTTCAACGCTTCGTTACTTCCGTGACGAGTATGTAGCTCATATTGTTGATAAGAAATGCCCTGCAGGTGTCTGCAAAAAGCTTCTTACATATAAGATTGATAAAGAAAAGTGTATCGGCTGCGGTATGTGTGCAAAGGCTTGTCCTGCAGATGCAATTACTAAGACCGATTATGTTGCTCCCGGTCATAAGCTTCCTTCGCTTTCTATTGATACTGAAAAGTGCGTAAAGTGCGGTGCTTGTTTGGGAACATGTAAATTCAAGGCTATTTCAAAGGGTTAAGGAAAGGAGAAGACATACAATGGCTAAGATGATAAACTTAAAAATTAACGGTATGGACGTCTCCGTACCTGCCGGCACTACTATTCTTGAAGCAGCAAGACAGGTTGGAATAGAAATTCCTACTCTTTGCTTTATGAAGGATATGAACGAAATTGGCGCTTGCCGTATTTGTGTTGTTGAGGTTAATGAGGGACGTGGTTTTAGAATTGTTGCTTCCTGCGTATATCCTGTAACCGAGGGTATGGAGGTTAAGACTAATTCTCTCGAGGTTCAAAAATCAAGAAAGATGACGCTTGAACTTTTACTTTCAACGCATGAGCGCAAATGCTTATCATGTGTTCGTTCTGAAAACTGCGAGTTCCAGAAGCTTTGTCATGACTATGGTGTTGACGAGGAAGATAAGTATGATGGTGAAAAGCCCGTTTATAAGATTGATGATTCTGCACCTCACATGATTCGTGACAATAATAAATGTGTTTTGTGTCGTCGTTGTGTTGCTGCATGTAAGGCACAGCATGTTGCAGTTATCGGTGCTAACGACCGTGGTATTGATACTAATATTGCTTGTGGTTTTGATATGGGATTGGCAGATGTCGGTTGCGTATCATGTGGTCAGTGCATTATTAACTGTCCGACCGGCGCTCTCCGTGAAAAAGACGATATAGATAAGGTCTTTGAAGCTATTAACGACCCTGAAAAGATTGTTATTGTTCAAACTGCACCTGCTGTTCGTGCGGCATTGGGTGAGGAATTCGGTTATGAAATCGGAACCGGTGTTGAAGGCAAAATGGTTGCTGCATTACGTCGTTTAGGTTTTGACAAGGTGTTTGATACCAATGTTGGTGCTGACCTTACTATTATGGAAGAAGGCACAGAGTTTATAGACCGTGTTAAAAACGGTGGAGTTTTACCGATGATTACATCTTGCTCACCCGGTTGGGTTAAGTTCTGCGAGATGTATCATCCAAATATGCTGCCGAATCTTTCATCTTGTAAGTCTCCGCAGCAAATGTTTGGCGCAGTTCTTAAGACATATTATGCCGAGAAAAATGGTATAGACCCTAAAAATATCGTATCTGTATCGGTTATGCCATGTACCGCCAAAAAATTTGAAATCGGTCGTGCAGACCAAGATGCTGCAGGTATGGCTGATGTTGATATTTCAATCACCACTCGTGAACTTGCCCGTATGATTAAGCGCGCAAGAATTGAGTTTACAAAGCTTCCCGATGAGCAGTTTGATAATCCGCTTGGTGAGTCTACCGGTGCAGCTGTAATATTTGGCGCAACCGGTGGTGTTATGGAAGCAGCTCTTCGTACCGTTGCTGAGGTTTTGGAAGGTAAGGAAATCAAGAATGTTGATTACACCTCCGTCAGAGGAACAGATGCAATTAAAGAGGCAACATTAAATATTGCCGGTATGGATGTAAACATTTGTGTTGTTAGCGGATTGGATGCAGTTCACGAAGTTCTTACAGCGGTTGAAAATGGCGAAAAGAATTATCACTTTATCGAGGTGATGTGTTGTCCGGGCGGTTGCGTAAACGGCGGTGGTCAGCCCATTCAACCCACATCTGTTCGTCAAACAGTTGATATTAAGAAAAAACGTGCATCGGCACTATATAGCTATGACAAGGCAAACGGTTTTAGAAAATCTCATGAGAGTCCTGTTGTAAAGGCTCTTTACAGTGAGTATTTTGAAAAACCGGGCAGTCATAAGGCTCATGAAATTCTACACACCTCATATGTAGACCGTTCGAAAGACATTGTAAAATAATATGAACAAAAGACCAAAATGCAATCGCATTTTGGTCTTTTTGGTATATTGAAAGTTGTTTACAAAATCAGTATAATAAAAGGAGGGTGGTGATTATATGGAACTTAAGGTGATTGCAAAAATTCACACACCATTTACAACGAGGTTCGGAATTCCTCGTCAAAGCGGAATGGTCAGTTTTAGTGGAGAAATTGTTTTCGAGCCTGAATACCGAGATATTAATGCTGTTAGGGGATTGGAGGGTTACTCGCATATTTGGGTGATTTGGGAATTTTCAAAATCACAAAAATCACAGTGGTCGCCGACAGTACGTCCGCCACGCTTAGGCGGGAACAAACGTATGGGCGTTTTTGCAACACGGTCACCGTTTAGGCCAAATCATATTGGGTTATCTTGTTTAAAACTTGAGGAGATATGTATAACCGAAGATAAAGGTGCAGTGCTAAAGGTTTTGGGTGCCGATATTTTAGATGGTACACCAATTTACGATATAAAACCGTATATAGCTTTCACAGATAGTCACCCTGATGCAGTTTGTGGATTTTCGGAAGATTATAAAGAATATCAACTGAATGTTAATATTGATAACAAGCAGCTAGAGAAATTGCCGGAAAATCTAAAAGTGCCTGTTGTTGAAGCATTAAAGTGGGACCCTCGACCTGCTTATCAACATGATGATAATCGGGAGTATGGGATGACGATTTCGTGCTATGAAATAAGGTTTAAGGTGCAAGAAAGACAGTTAACAGTCACTGATATATTTAAGCGTTGAGGTATGTGTTATGGAAATTAAAATAGGTCGTTATCGTCATTTTAAAGGGAAAGAATATCGTGTTTTAGGTATAGCAAAGCATAGCGAAACTGGCGAACTGATGGTTGTATATCAAGCTTGCTATGAAGATAATCAAATATGGGTACGTCCTGCTGCTATGTGGAATGAAACAATAAAATATGATGGTCAATTAACCACAAGGTTTCAATTTATCAATGAAGAATAAAAAAACAGCCAATCGCAAAAGCGATTGGCTGTTAATGTTTAAAGATGAATTATTTAAGTTCAACCTTTGCGCCAACTTCTTCAAGTTGTTTCTTCATGTTTTCTGCGTCTTCCTTAGAAACTGCCTCTTTTAAGGTCTTAGGAGCGCCGTCAACAAGAGCCTTTGCATCTGCAAGGCCAAGACCGGTGATTTCACGAACAGCCTTGATAACCTTGATTTTCTCTGCGCCTGCTTCTGCAAGAATAACGTCGAACTCGGTCTTTTCTTCAGCTGCAGGACCTGCTGCTGCTGCGGGACCTGCTACTGCTACAGCAGCTGCTGCAGATACGCCAAACTCCTCTTCTACTGCGTGTACGAGCTCTGAAAGCTCAAGAACGGTAAGAGCTTTGATTTCTTCAATCATAGCTGCAATTTTCTCTGATGCCATTTTATTTTCCTCCAATAATAAATAGTTTTTAAATTTTAATTATACAGCAATTATTCTGCTGCGGGTTCAGCAACCTCACCATTTTTATCAACGATAGCTTGAATAACACGGGCGAATGCTGAAATAGGTGCATTGAATGCGTTGCAAACTGTTGCGAGAAGAATATCTCTCGATGGAAGTTTAGCAAGGCTGTCAATAGTTGCAAGGTCAATAACCTTTCCGTCAAGGAAACCTGCCTTGATAGAGAAGCTTTCGATATTCTCAGCGTATTTGCTAAGGATTCTTGCGGCTGCAACGTGGTCGTTTTCACTTGTTGCAAGAGCAGTGGTTCCGTTAAGGCATGAATCAAGTTCACTAAGGTCGGTGTTTTCAATAGCTCTGTGTAAAAGTGTGTTTTTTACAACAGTATAGTTAACACCTGCTTCACGAAGCTCTTTACGGAGCTTAGTATCATCAGCAACCGAAATACCGCTGTAATCAACAATAATACCGGCACACGCGTTATCAACCTTGGCTTTAATTTCTGCCACCTGTTGTTGCTTAATTTCTAAAACTGACTGACTTGGCAAAATATTCACCTCCGAAAAAATAATGTGCCTGTTCCAAAGATGGACAGGCACGAAAAAGTCATAATTATATAGAGACAATTTTGTGTATATCCTCGGTAGGCAAGCCAAAACTTTTATGCAAAGCACCTACTGTCTTTGGAATTAACGTTGATATGATAACATAAAACAATATATTTGTCAAGTGTTTTAAAAAAGATATTTTCTATAGATTTTTTTCTTTACATAATTGTGAAGGGGATTGGCGTATAAGTCTTCGATAAGTTGTTACCAGCAAGATACATAATCCAACCAGTGATATAGCCCATGTGATAGGATATGATGCATATAGTGTTTTAGCGTAGTGATATTTTTGAAAAACAGTATATATCCATAGTATTCTGAAACCACAAATGCAAAAAATTGAAACAATCATTGGTTGCAATGAATTCCCCATACCTCGCAAAGTGCCACAAGATACATCATGAAGACCACCTAAGAAAGCAAAAATACATATAATTGACATACGATTTATTGTGTATTGTATTACTTCGGTATTTGAAGAATAAATTGATGCTAATGATGGGCTGAAAATTGCAAATAACAACCCTGCCGGTATAAGTATACCCGTAACAAGTGCGGTACAACGAAGGTATATTTTTTTAATTAGATATGGTTTACCGGCACCAACGCTCTGACTTGTAAAGGTAATTGCCGCCTGATAAAAACCATTATTTATCATAAACAAGAAATTTTCTAAATTATTAGCATTACTATTTCCGGCGATAAACAAAGGATTATTAAATGAATTGAATGCCGATTGAATAATAACATTAGAAAGTGAGAAGGTTATGGCGTTAATTCCTGAAGGTAGACCGATTTTTATAATTTGTTTTAAGATAGAAGTATTTATGAAAAACTCTTTAAGAACAAGCTTGTGCATACCTTTTGTTCTCATAAGACTGATAACGATTAAAATTGATGAAATAATATTTGAGACAGTAGTAGCTAAAGCAACGCCTAAAACTCCCATATTTAAAACAGCTACAGCAAATAGATTAAGTAAAACATTTGCTATACCGCTTATACTTAAAAAAATCATAGGTCTTTTAGTATCGCCGACCGAACGAAGAACCGAACTGCCGAAATTATAAATCAACATAAACGGTGCACCTATAAAGTAAATTCTAAGATATTGAGAAGCAGAATTTAAAACTTCTTTATTGGTGTTCATAAGCTTGAGCATAGGAGTCGAAAAAACAAGTCCTATCACCATAACAACTAATCCCAAAATTAAACTTAGTATCATTGATGTTCTTACAGAGTTAGACATTCTATTTTTATCGTTAGCACCGAATGAATTGGCAACAACTACATTAACACCTACCGAAAAACCTAAAAAAAGATTTATGATAAGGTTTATAAGCTGTACGGTAGAGCCGATTGCCGCTTGTGCATTAGCACTGTTTTCCGCAAATTTTCCTACAACAACCAAGTCGGCTGCGTTGAAGAGAAGTTGTAACCAGCTTGTAAGTATTACAGGAATAGCAAAAAATATTATTGACGGAATCAGGGGTTTATCTAATAAAGTTTTATGTTTGTTGGCGGTGCTATTCACTATAAATCACCTTTAAAATAAAAAGTAAAATCGGGATACAAAATGTATCCCGATAATAATACTGATTAAGCGCCGTATTTAGAGGCATTTACCTTGATTCCGGGGCCCATTGTTGTTGCAACTACACAAGATTTAATATACTGTCCTTTTGCTGCAGCCGGCTTTGCCTTGGCAACAGCTGAAAGTAAAGTCTCAAAGTTTTCTTGAAGCTTTTCGGCACCAAAAGAAACTTTACCAATAGGGCAGTGGATAATGTTTTGCTTATCAAGACGGTACTCAATCTTACCTGCTTTAGCTTCGGTAACAGCCTTAGCAACATCAGGAGTAACAGTACCTGCTTTTGGGTTTGGCATAAGTCCACGAGGGCCAAGAACCTTACCCAAACGGCCTACAAGACCCATCATGTCAGGAGAAGCGATAACAACATCAAAATCCATCCAGTTTTCACTTTGAATTTTGGTTACCAAGTCTTCAGCACCAACAAAATCTGCACCTGCATCAAGAGCTGCTTGTGCTTTATCCTCCTTACAGAAGACTAAGGTGCGAATGGTTTTACCTGTTCCGTTAGGTAAAACAACAGCACCACGAACCTGCTGGTCAGCATGGCGCGAGTCAACACCGAGACGGATATGAGCTTCGACTGTTTCATCGAATTTAGCAATTTTTGTTTTTACAGTAAGATCCATTGCTTCAGCAATATCATACTGCACAGTAGTGTCAACAAGCTGTGCACTTGCGACATATTTCTTTCCATGTTTCATTTAAGTTACCTCCCAAAATAGTGTGGTCAAATCGGAAATTTCCTCCCACAAGGGAGCATCAGTCTTCGACAGTGATGCCCATTGAACGTGCTGTACCTGCAACCATAGACATGGCTGCTTCAAGAGAAGCTGCGTTTAAGTCGGGCATTTTCTGTTCTGCAATCTTCTGAACCTGCTCCTTAGTAAGCTTTGCGACTTTATCCTTATTAGGAACGCCGGAAGCTTTATCAATTCCGCAAGCCTTTTTTATAAGAACGGCTGCCGGAGGAGTTTTTGTGATGAATGTGAAGGAACGGTCTGCGTATACGGTTATAATAACAGGAATAATAAGACCTGCATCATTTTTAGTACGCTCGTTAAATTCCTTTGTGAATGCCATAATGTTTACACCGTGCTGACCGAGAGCCGGACCAACAGGTGGTGCCGGAGTGGCTTTTCCGGCGGGAATCTGAAGTTTAATATAGCCAGTAATTTTTTGTGCCATTTGTTGCACCTCCAAAATGAGTGGTGGCGGTGTGCTTTGCACACACGACGGAACGTCCAAAATTCAAATTAACGTTCCTCCCACGATGCGCATATAGCGCTCAAGCGGTGTTACCGCGAAAAAGTTTAATTCTCAACTAATTTAATTTGGTTGAGTTCCAGCTCGACAGGAGTTTCTCTGCCAAACATAGAAATGGTGACGTGGACACTGTTTTTATCAGTATCTATCTCGTCAACAATACCGGTAAAGTTCTCAAGCGGACCGTCAATAATTATGACGTTATCACCTATTGAGTATGCAACCTTGACGCTGCGCTTCTCAACGCCGATTGCCTCAACTTCTTTATCGGTTAACGGGACCGGCTTGGATGCCGGACCTACAAAGCCTGTGCAGCCGCGCGTGTTACGCACAACATACCACGAGGCATCTGTAACAATCATTTTAATCATTACATAACCGGGGAATATTTTTCGTTCAACCTGCTTTTCCTTACCATCTGCACCGATTTCGGTAACTGTTTCGGTGGGTATCCTAATATCTTGGATAAGGTCTTGCATTCCTCGATTTTCGACCATTTTTTCCAGGTCGGTCATAACCTTGTTTTCATAGCCTGAATATGTGTGTACTACATACCATTTAGCTTCTTCATGCTCTGCCAATAGGTCTACCTCCGTTCTTATTTAAGTGAAATCAATTAAAAAGAAGGTCAAGCAAATAGCCGAGACCTAAATCGATAAGCCAGATAAAAGCGCCTAAAATCAAACACATAACAATAACAATTAGTGTGTTTTTTACAATTGCACGCGGACCGGGCCAAACGATTTTTTTAACTTCACCCTTATAATCTCGAAGAAATTTAACAATTCTTTTTGGAATTGTTAATGCACCTGCGGTTTTTGCAATAGCTATCTTATCAGAAATAAGAATATGTGTTGTAACACAGCCGAAGGTGATGAAAAGTGCAATACAGATAAGCAAAGGACCGGCGTTAACATATTCAACGTTAAAAACACCAACAAATCCCTGAGTATCAAGGAAATATCTAGGTGCGCTACAAGCTATAACCAGCATGTAGATAGCATCTATTAGTGAAAAGCCGAATGCTGCCCATTTTACACCTTTAAACTTAAACGAAAGAGCAGAGAAAAGAACAGTGGCGGCTGTAAGGATTAGGCAAAGCAAAATATCTGATGATTTGCCGGTGTCAGCACCATTGTAACTCGAACCGAAAGCAAATTCAGTTCCGGCTCTCACAATCTCATTTCCATCGTTTAAAACGACCTTACCAAAAGGCAAGAAGAATAAAATTAAAGCTACCACTGAGAAAACAATTGAAAGTACACGAAAAACATTATTTAATATTTTCACCGATGTACCTCCTTACTTTGTTTCTTTGTGAACGGTGTGCTTTTTGCAAAATTTGCAATACTTATTCATCTCCAAGCGATCCGGGTCATTCTTTTTGTTCTTCATTGTGTTATAGTTGCGTTGCTTACACTCAGAACAAGCCAATGTAATTTTAACTCTCATGACGGCACCTCCCGTTTTACGGAAATATTTTTGTTCTAACTAAATAATAGAACTTGGCCTCCCTCAAATCAAGCGTTCAACACATAAAAAACACTATATATAGTAGTGTTTTTTAAAGCGCAACAATGTGTTGAAAAAACAACACTTGAAAAAGGCCTTTAACTAAAAAAGACCTTTGCAGAGGTATGACGATTATAGCACACCAGATGTAAAAGGTCAAGTATTTTGTTATAATATTTTCAATTTTACTATTTGTGATAGGTTCCACCTTGAGAGATTTTAAAGGCGCGATAAATTTGTTCTAACAGCATTACTCGTGCAAGTTGGTGAGGAAATGTCATTTTAGACATTGACAATTTAAAGTCGGCATGTTGTTTTATCGTATCACTTAAGCCATATGAACCGCCGATTATAAAACAAATATTACTTTTTCCCGAAACTCCGATATCTTGTATTTTACAAGACAGTTCGGTACTGTCAAGCTGTTTTCCTTCTATGCATAAAGGAATCACATATGAGTTGTTTGGAATCATAGGAAGAATTTTTTCACTTTCTCGGTTAAGAGCGGCGATGATTTGCGAGGTTTTTGGGTTTTCGGGGAGCTTGGCTGCATCAATTTCAAAAATTTTAAGTGAGCATAGTGAAGAAAGCCTTTTTTCGTATTCTGAGCAGGCATCTCGTAAAAAAGCTTCTTTTAAATGCCCTATGGCAATAATGGTAATTTTTTGCATATTGGTTCACCGTCAAAAAATGATAACCTTTCCGTTTGTTGCGGGTGCTATATATAATGTGTAATCTTCGTCCTCTATAAGTCCGCAATCCATTAAGGCGGCAGATGTACATGTGTGTGCAATTTCGGGACGGTTGTTCTCGCGGCTCAAATGGCCTAAAATAAAACGTCTGGTACCTTCCTTTGCGAGTTTTTGTATTTCTACCGCACAAGCATTATTAGACAAATGTCCGCTTTCTCCTAAAATTCGATTTTTTAACGTTTGCGGATAATTACTTTTTTGTAAAAGAGAAATATCATGATTGGATTCAAGTAGCAGTATCTCACAACCTGATAAAGCGTTATGTACCTGGGCAGATACTATACCTAAATCGGTACACACAGCACATTTTTTGCCATCGGGCGTAAAAATGATGTAACCGTAAGAACCTAAGCAGTCATGTTTTGTTTCAAAAGGTGACACCTTAAAACCACCCAGCGAAACTTCTCCTTCTATTATATGTACATAATTCTTAATTTCCGGTAATTTTTCACATATAGTATTAGCAGTATTGATTGAGGCAAAAACAGGTATTTTATATTTTTTAACAAAAACATTAAGGCCGCAAATGTGGTCATCGTGGCTATGTGTTATAAAAATTCCGCAGAGCAAGGCAGGGTCGACAGTTGCTTTTGATAAAGCATTAACAAGTGCTTTTGAGCTTATACCCACATCAATTAGAATACCTTCATTGCCGTATCCTATATAGGTACAATTGCCTGTGCTTCCACTGGCAATAGGATAAAATCTACTCATAAAATTCCTTTCAAAAAAGGCTGTCCGTATAAGCGGGCAGCCAGAGTTTTTATACAGCCGAACGCTCGGCGTTAGGGTCAATATAGGTTACTCGGCCGATTTTTGCGCCGACTTGTGAAAGTTTTTCAACTATGTTGTCATAACCTCGGTCAATAAAATCGACATTCTCAATCTCGGTTGTGCCTTCGGCACAGAGACCTGCTAAAACCATTGCGGCACCTGCACGTAGGTCGGTTGCTTTAACCGGTGCGGCATTCAATTTATTAGAGCCATTAATAATAGCTACCTTACCGTCCACCTTTATTTTAGCACCCATAAGTGTAAGTTGGTCAACATATTTAAAACGATTATCCCAAACACCTTCGGTCATAACGCTTACACCGTCGGCAATACTTAAAAGAGTAGTCATTTGAGGTTGCATATCAGTTGGGAAGCCGGGATGAGGCATAGTTAAAACATTACAAGCTTTTGGTTTGGTTGACATTGATACTCTAATCGCTTCATCAAATTCTTCGACTTCTGCACCTGCTTCAATAAGTTTAGCTGTAATAGATTCTAAATGCTTGGGAATCACGTTGTTAATAGTTAGGTCGCCACCGGTGATTGCAGCGGCAATCATATATGTTCCGGCTTCAATTTGGTCCGGAATAATACTGTATGTCGTTCCGTGAAGCTTATTAACTCCGCGAATTTTAATAACATTGGTACCGGCACCCATGATATCGGCACCCATAGAGTTTAAAAAGTTTGCCAGGTCAACGATATGCGGTTCTCTGGCGGCATTTTCAATGATGGTTAAGCCCCTTGCTTTTACGGCAGCCAATAAAATGTTTACGGTAGCACCGACGGAAACCTTATCAAGATAAATAGAGCTGCCTATCAGTTCATCAGCTTGTGCGTTTACCATACCGCCATCAATAGTTACTGTAGCACCTAAAGCTTCAAACCCTTTTATATGTTGGTCAATAGGTCTGACGCCAAAATCACAACCTCCGGGAGGTGCAACCCGAGCTTTTTTAAACCTACCAAGCATGGCACCAATGAAATAACTGCTGGCACGCATTTTAGATGACATTGATGCGGAAAGTACAAAAGAATTTATGTTTTTAGGGTCTATCTCAACAGTATTGTTATCTATAACCTTTACACGTGCACCAAGCTCATATAAAATTCGTATAATCACATTAACGTCAGAAATAGCAGGAACATTCTCGATACGGCATATACCATCACAGAGAAGAATAGCAGGAATTATAGCAACAGCAGCATTTTTAGCACCGCTTACTGAAATTTCACCGCATAATCTGTGTCCGCCGTCTACGATTATCTTTTCCACGGATTGCACTCCTAACTTTTAAAAATAAAAATAACTATTTTATTATTGCCTTAAATTTTAAAACGTGCAATGGCAATAAATGATTTATAATAGAAAAACCGATAAAACAATGTGCAAAAAAGCACAATATGTTACTTTATTATTATACACAAAGTTGTTATATTTGTCAAACAAATAATCAAGATATGCTGTTCATTTTCACTAAATAACAGCATATCTTGCGTTTTTTATCGTTTTTTGACAAATATTGTCATTTTACTTTTATATTTCGTTTCTGCCTTCAAGAGCTCTCGAAAGGGTAACCTCATCAGCATACTCAAGGTCTCCGCCGACGGGAATTCCATAAGCTAAACGCGAAACCTTTATTCCCATAACTTTAACAAGTCTGGCAATATAGCTTGCGGTTGCCTCTCCTTCAACGGTTGGGTTTGTGGCAATAATTAGTTCTTTAATCTCTCCCGAAGAGAGACGTGACATAAGTTCACGAATCTTAAGCTGGTCAGGACCAATTCCGTCCAAGGGTGATATTGTGCCGTGCAAAACATGATAAACGCCTTTAAACTCTCTCGTGCGTTCAAAAGCCATAACGTCTTGAGCATCTTCAACCACGCAAATAACACTGTGGTCACGGTCAGTAGATGAGCAGATAGAACAAATTTCATTGTCGGTTAAATTTTGGCAAACCGAGCAATAACGAATTTTTGATTTTGCTTCAAGTAATGCTTCTGAAAATTTTTGTGCCATATCGTCAGGCCGTGTGATTACATAATAGGCTAATCTGCGTGCAGTTTTTTTACCAATACCGGGAAGTCGTTCAAACTGTTCGATTAGCTTGTCCAGCGTTGCAACACTATAAGCCATCAGAAAAGCCCCGGAATATTAATTCCACCGGTGATTGCACTCATCTCGGATTCTTGGGTTTCGGCAATCTTTTTAACGGCACCGTTTACAGCAATAGTAATAAAATCCTCAAGCATTTCTATATCATCTACATCTATTTCTTCCATATTGATTTTTATTTTTGTCATTTCATGTTTACCGTTCAAGGCCACCTCAACAATACCACCGCCGGCTTCGGCAGTATATTCGCGTTGCTCAAGGTCTGCTTGTAAATTAGCCATATCTTCTTGCATTTTTTGAACCTGTTTTAGCATAGCGGCTTGACTTTGGCCGTTATTTGCACCGGGAATTCTCGCTTTCATTGTATATATTTCCTTTCAATTTTCGGCCCCTGGAACCTCGAGGGACTTTAGTTTATTTATAATATTTTGCAAAGGGTCGTTTAAAGAGGGGGTTTCTTTCTTATATGGTCCTAAACGATAGGATTTTCCCACAACTGCTTGAACTGCCTTTTTAATTTGAGTTCTGTAAATAGGATTTTCATTTCTCATAAGTGAGAAGAATTGGTCGTTTTCACAATCAATTAATAAAAGGTCGCCAGAAACATAAGCAGTTGAATTATTAAGGGAGGCACTTATTAAAGGTGCTGTTTTTGTCAGTTCAGTTATTACGTCTTGCCAGGCATCAAAAGTCACAGGACCGTTTGGTTCTAAATTGATATCAGTTGGTTTTGACGGCTTTTCAGACGCAATAGCTTCATTTTCGGTTATATATTGTAAATCTAAATCAGCGGTTTTGTCAACAGGCACTTTTTCTGTTTCAATTTGTTCTTCAGAAGGCAAGGATTGTTCAGAGACATCTAAAGGTTTTACAGAAAAATCTTGGTATTTAATTGTTCTTTCAATTTTCTCAAGTCGGTCTAATAATGCCGAAGGTGAAGAATCAAGCGATGGGGTACACAGTTTAATTATTGACATCTCAAATTCGGTTCTGCGATTTACCGTTGCCATACGTTCAAGAGCTTCTGACAAAATTGAAATAGCATGAATTATGCTTTCAAGTGAATACTCTTCAGAAACCTTTTTTAAGTTTTCAAGTTCCTTTGAAGGCTTTACAATAAGTTTTTCGGGAGATTTAACGGTTTTTAAAATCATAAGATTGCGATAATGCTCTACCAGCTCTGAGCAAAGATGCTGAAGGTCAATCGCATTTTTATGAAGCTCATCTATTTTGTTTAAAGCATCGCCGATATTGCCTGTTTTAATATATTCGGAAAGTTGGAGACAATAATTATCGCCTGCAAGTGAGCAAACCTGCATTACATCATCTTGTGTTATATGGTTTGAACGTGCGGCACAAAGGTCAAGTGTAGATAATGCGTCACGCATACCGCCGTCGGAAAGCGCTGCTATCAATTGGGCAGCATTGTCTTCAATTTTAAAACCTTCTTTTTCGGCAATATATTGTATTCGATTAATTATTGCTTCGTTAGAAATTCTATGAAAATCAAATCGTTGGCAGCGCGAAAGAATAGTAGCGGGTAGTTTATGAACCTCGGTTGTTGCAAGAATAAAAATTATATGAGGAGGAGGCTCTTCAAGTGTTTTAAGAAGAGCATTAAAAGCATTCGACGATAGCATATGTACCTCGTCAATAATATAAACACGGTATTTGCAGGTGGTAGGGGTGTATGTTACTTGTTCGCGCAGGTCACGAATATTTTCAACGCTGTTGTTTGAAGCGGCATCAATTTCTAAAACATCTAAAATATCACCGTTTTCCATTCCCTTGCATATTTCACATTGGCAGCATGCATCACCAATGGTGGAATTTTGACAGTTTACTGCTTTAGCAAGAATTTTTGCACAGCTTGTCTTACCTGTACCTCTAGGGCCTGTAAAAAGGTAGGCATGGGAAATTTTACCGGATTTTAACTCGTTTTTAAGTATCTTGGTAATGTGCTCTTCACCTACAACATCATCGAAATTAGTTGGACGGTATTTTCGATATAAAGTTTGATACAAGGTATACACTCCTCTCTTATAAAGATTAGATAAGGTGCGCTCTCGGGAGTACGAACGACCGAGTTTGCTGCGGCACACAGGAAAATCCGCTTAATGCTGCTCGGTTCCCCGCCTGACATGGTTCACGGCATCCCGTCGCACAGGACCCGACCGTTCGCACGCCCAATAGCGCACCTACACGGTTAGTATACATCAAAACATAAAATATTACAACTGTTTTTTATAAATAGTTTTATAATAAAAATTTTTGTGGTTGATTAAATATAAATTTAAAATATAAATTCATGTTTTTGTCTTTTCGGACATAATAAGCGTAAAGGGAAACCTTATAAAAATAAAACAAAGGAAGAAAGACATGAAAAAAATTTTAAGTTTTATGCTGATTATTTTAATGTTTTTATCACTTACTGCTTGTGGTGAAAACACAAAAGGCGGAGAAATATCTGTATTTTATTACACTTATAGTGACACCTATATTTCAAGTGTTCGTGCCGCTATGGATAAATATTTAAAAGAGGCAGGTTTTAAATTTAATAATTATGATGCCAACGGAAACCAATCGGCACAGACAGAGCAGATAGATGTGGCGATTTCTAAAGGTTCAAGCATGTTGGTTGTTAATGTTGTTGACACAGGCTCTAATGATGCTGCACAAACTATAATTGAGAAGGCTAGAGCCGCCGATATTCCGGTTGTTTTTTTTAACCGTTCGGTAGAAGAGTCGGTTGTAAAAAGCTATGATAAATGTGTTTTTGTAGGAACCGACTATGAAATGGCCGGTCACATGCAAGGGCAGATGATAGGGCAGTATTTAGTTCAAAATTTTGATGCAGTAGACCTTAATAAAGATGGTAAAATAAGTTATGTTATGTTTAAAGGTCAGGAAGGTAATATGGAAGCAATTGCACGTACGCAATATGGTGTTGAGGATTGTGATAAGCTTTTAGTTGAGGCAAAAAAACCGAAGTTATCTTATTATGACCCATCAAATACTAATAAATATTTGGTTGACCAAGACGGCTTGTGGTCATCTGCTGCTGCTACCAATTATATGAGCACAATTCTTGCCAAGTACAGTGAAGCCAATAAAAATATGGTAGAGCTAGTGATTGCTAATAATGATGAGATGGCGTTGGGTGCAGTATCAGCGCTTCAAGGTGCAGGTTACAATAAGGCGGGCGGAAAAACAATTCCTGTTTTCGGAGTTGATGCAACCGATGCTGCGAGGAGTGCGATTGATGCAAAAAGTATGACCGGTACAATAAAACAAGATGCCGACGGAATGGCAAAGACCATTACTCAGATTGCCGAGAATTTTAAAAACGGAAAAAATGTTCTGGATAGTATTGAAACCGAAAATATAGTGGGTGAGTGGAGAGTCAATATTCCTTATTCGGCATATACGGGAAAATAAAACTATCAAACGGAGGTTTTCATGCAAAGCAGTAATAAGAGTAGTATTGATGAAAAATCGGTACTGCTTAGTATGGATAATATCGACAAGGTTTTCCCCGGCGTGAGAGCGTTGGATAAGGTATCTCTAAATGTAAAAGCCGGTACCGTACACGCACTTATGGGTGAAAACGGTGCGGGAAAGTCAACATTGATGAAATGTCTTTTCGGAGTTTACAAAAAAGATGGGGGAAAAATTTTTTTCGAAGGAAAAGAAGTGGATTTTAAAAATTCTAAGGAAGCACTTGAAAACGGAATAGCAATGGTGCATCAAGAATTAAATCAAGCATTAAAACGTAGTGTTATGGATAATATGTGGCTTGGGCGATTCCCTAAGGTAAATAAATTTTTACCACTTACCAGTGAAAGAAAAATGTATAATGCAACCCGTGAGCTTTTTGATGAATTGGGTATAAAAGCAGACCCTAAAATGATTATGAGCAGATTATCTGTTTCACAACGTCAAATGGTTGAAATCGCAAAAGCGGTTTCATATAATTCTAAAATTATTGTGTTTGATGAACCGACCTCATCACTGAATGAAAAAGAGGTTGAGCATCTTTTTAAAATAATAAATATGCTTCGGGATAAGGGCTGTGGAATTATTTATATATCACACAAAATGGAAGAGATTTTGCGAATTTCAGATGAGATTACGGTAATGCGTGATGGGAAGCATATTGCAACAGAGCCTGCTTCAAGCTTAACTATGAATGATATTATTCGTTTGATGGTTGGGCGTGAATTAACCAATCGGTATCCGCCGAAAAATCATACCGTGGGCGGACCGTTGCTTGAGGTTGAAGGCTTAAGTAGTGTTTATAACCGTTTACAAGATGTTTCGTTTAAAATCAACAAGGGAGAAATTGTCGGAGTAGCAGGTCTTGACGGTGCCGGCCGTACCGAGCTTTTAGAAAATCTATTTGGAATTTCTTTGCGTAAAAGCGGAACCATTCGACTTGAGGGCAAAATAATTAACAATCGTAATCCCAAAGAAGCAATAAAAAACGGTTTTGCGTTGCTTACAGAAGAACGTCGAGCAACCGGAATTTTTGGAATATTGAACATCAGAGAAAATACGGTTATATCGAGTCTTAAAAAGCATTTAATAAGCGGTATTTGGCTTAGCAAAAAGAAAATGAGAAAAAGTACCGAATGGTGTATTGAAACGATGCGGGTAAAAACGCCCAATCAAGATGCTAAAATACGTAATCTTTCGGGAGGGAATCAGCAAAAGGTTATTTTCGGCAGATGGCTGTTAACCGAGCCTACAGTTCTGTTGTTAGACGAGCCCACAAGAGGAATAGATGTTGGTGCAAAATATGAAATTTATCAGCTTATTATAAATCTTGCAAGAAAGGGCAAAACAGTAATAATGGTTTCGTCTGAGATGCCGGAATTACTAGGTGTATGCGACCGTGTTTTAGTAATGTCAGGAGGCAGACTGGCAGGCTCGGTTATGGCAGATAAAACCTCTCAGGAGGAAATAATGACCTTGGCTACTAAATATGTTTAAGGGGTTTTTAGATGGGTGAAATATCTAATACAAATAAAAACGGAAGGTTTGCAGCCTTCAGAAGCTTGACACCTGCCGACAGGCGACGGGTAGTGTATGATAGTCTTTTTAACAATGCTATGTATATAGTCATAGCAATTGCAATTGTTTTTATTGCAATTTCTGTGCCTGAATTTTTATCGTTATCATCGATTATAAATATAATATCACTTACTGCCGCAAAGCTGCCTATAGCTTTGGGTGTAGGCGGTGCTATTATTTTAAGTGGTACCGACATTTCGGCGGGAAGGGTAGTAGGACTTACAGCATGTATTGCAGCATCGTTGCTGCAAATGACCGATTATCCTAAAAAGATGTTTCCCGAGTTACCGGTAATGCCATTTATTATTGTGCTGTTGGCTGTACTTGCAGTAGGTGCTGTTGTTGGACTTATTAACGGATTTTTTGTAGCAAAATTTAAACTTCACCCGTTTATTGTAACTTTATCAACACAGCTTATAGTTTTCGGCGCAGTGCTTATGTACCTTATGATAGGTAATAATAACGGACAAACTCTTTCGGGACTTGACTCGTCATATACTGATTTTGTAAGAGGAACATTGTTTAAAATAAATGGTGTTGCTGTGCCGAAATATGTTTTATATTCGGCAATAATTACTGTAGTTATGTGGTTTGTTTGGAACAAAACAACTTTTGGCAAAAATATGTATGCAGTGGGTTCTAACGAAGAAGCCGCTAATGTTTCAGGAGTAAATGTATTCAAAACAATTGTTTTGGTGTTTATGCTTGCAGGTATTATGTATGCTGTTACCGGCTTTATTGAAGGTGCCAGAATAGCTTCCTGTTCAGCAAATACCGGCTTGAATTACGAGGGTGACGCCATTGCAGCTTGTGTTATCGGAGGGGTTTCGTTTGTCGGTGGTACAGGAAAAATCAGTGGTGTGGTTACAGGTGTTTTTCTTTTACAGCTAATATTTGTCGGATTGAATTTTCTTTCGGTCTCAGCAAACATGCTTTATATAATTAAGGGTTTAATTATTTTGATAGCCTGTGCTATTGATATGCGTAAGTATCTTGCAAGAAAGTAAGGGGTAATAGATAATGTTAAAAGCTTATAATAATCAAAAAGGCGGAATATACAAAAATATTACTATGTCGGTAAAAAGTGCAGATATTTTAATTCTAATTTTGGTTTTTTTGTTGGCTGTATCCCTAATAATTGCTTTAATTTAAAACAAAAAAGCCCTGCGTTGCGAGACTTCCCTTATGGGAAGTCTCGCAGTTTTATTCGCCAAAGGCGAGTTATATTGCTTCACAGTGATATTCGTCTAACGCCGAGTGATATTGCCTTCGGCAGTTTTTGGGCAAATAAAATAACACTGAAACCGCAAGGTTTCAATATCACTATTGCCTTATGGCAATAATAACACTCCGACTTTAGGAGGAATATCACTTGAAAGATTATCTTTTTTTTGTATAATAATTTTAGAGGTGATAACTTTGGCTGACAGCATTTTAAGGAACAAGGCTAAAGAGTTTGCAAAGACTGTTGTTTTTCTCTGCCGTGATATGAAATCAAATCATAAAGAATCAGTTTTAATCAACCAATTACTTCGTTCCGCCACTTCAATCGGTGCAAATTTACACGAGGCACAATACGCACAAGGAACAAAAGATTTTATTTCTAAACTCGAAATAGCGCAAAAGGAGTGTTATGAAACTGAATATTGGTTAGAACTTCTGTTTGAAACAAATTGTATGAACGAGGAAGATTATAAAGCATTACAAAACGATTGCGGTGCTATTCGCAGAATGTTAATATCTTCACTCAAAACCATAAAATCAAAATAAGGGTTTGGGCTTAGCCCTTGACGGCATTTGTACATACAAAGGCGATGCTGGTTCTATCCGAAAGGAGAAAAAATTTTGTGAACGTAATTGAGCATTATGATAAACTAATTGATGAAAATAATGACCCCATACATGACCCTGAACCCCTGAAAGAATATATGAATAAGTGGGATGGTCAAGAGTTTATTGATGCAATGAAACTCGATAAAACGAAAACCGTTCTGGAAATTGGTGTCGGGACAGGTCGTCTCGCCTTAAAAACCTTATCGTTATGCAAGAAATTCTTTGGTATTGATATATCACCAAAGACGATAGAACGAGCCGCAAATAATTTATCTCATTATCAAAATGTAGAACTCATATGTTCTGATTTTATGACCTACGATTTTAATACCTCTTTTGATGTTGTGTATTCTTCATTAACTTTTATGCACATACAGAAGAAGCAAGCATGTATCCGTAAAATATATTCTTTGTTAAACACAAAAGGGTATTTTGTTTTATCTATTGATAAAAATCAAAACAAATATATAGACTATGGGGACAGAAAAATCAAGATAT
>JAZSAC010000171.1:0-2747 GCA_045601645.1 Acutalibacteraceae bacterium
AGAGTTTGGAATTCACGGAGAGGTTTTATACCAAAGTACCGATATTTTTGATAAAAACAAGTATGAAATTTCAAATCCACCCGTTTTTTCATATGCAGGAAATTTAGGAATAGGAAGACATTTATCTCTTATAGAAATTGGGAAAGCATTAAAAAACATAAACGAAAATTATACACTTAATATATACGGAAGATGTCCCAATGCTGATGTGGAACAGGCACTAAATAATGCCGAGGGAATAAATTATCACGGATTTGTAAGCTATAAAGATGTTAGACAAATAATAAAAAACAGTGATTTTTTATTCCACACTGAATTGTTTGATGATTTTTCGGTAAAGGATTTAAGATGTGCTTTTTCCACAAAAATTGCTGACAGCTTAGCTTCCGGCAGGAGTTTTATTTTATATGCTCCGAGGGGACTTGCCTGTACAGAATATTTAATAGAGAATAACTGCGCGTTAGTAATAGATTCTAAGGAAAAATTAGAAGAAAGTTTACGGGATATTTTTAATAATTCTGAAAAGCGTAAGACTTATATTGATAACGCTAAGGATATTGTTTTGAAAAATCATAATAAAGAAAAAAACATTCAAAGATTTACAAATATTATTAGGATGGCTTGTGAAAATGAAAATATGTCAAATTAACTGTGTTTATGGTATTGGTAGCACAGGCAAAATTGTTAGGGATTTGCATATAGGTTTATTAGAAAAGGGTTATGAATCCTATGTTTTGTGCCCTATAAATAAGGAATATCCTAATGATAAGAATGTTTTTACTACATCGAATCTTTTATTGAATAAACTTTCTGCAATATATCGCAGAACCACCGGAAATCAGTATGACGGTGCATTTTTACAAACGAATAGACTTATTAAAGAATTAAAAAATTTAAAGCCTGATATTGTCCATCTTCAGTGTATAAACGGTAACAACATAAACATTTATCGATTGTTGAAATATTTAAAGAAAAATAAAATTAAAACTGTACTTACATTGCATGCCGAATTTATGTATACCGGTGGCTGTGGCCATGCATATGATTGTGAAAAATGGAAAAAAGGGTGTGGAAAATGCTCAATACGTAAAGAGGCAACACAGTCGGTTGTTTTTGACAGAACTGCAAGAACCTGGAAAAAAATGCGTAAAAGTCTAAATGATTTTAACGACTTAATTGTTGTATCGGTATCCCCATGGCTTATGAATAGAGCAAAACAATCACCGTTTTTAAACAATAAAAAGCATTATTATATTTTTAATGGCTTAGAAACTGTAATTTTCAAAAATACATTAGTAAATGATATACGAGAAAAGTTTGCACCCAGTGGTGAAAAAATTATTTTTCATGCAACTCCTGCTTTTTCTGATTCGCCGAATCATATAAAAGGCGGAAGGTATGTAATTGAATTAGCTAAAAGACTTAATAATGATAATGTTAAAATTTTGGTGGCAGGAAATTATAATTTATCTTCTTTAGTACCGAATAATTTAATTCTTTTAGGACGTATTGCCGACCAAAATCTTTTAGCCAAGTATTATTCTGCGGCTGATATAACCTTACTTACAAGTAAAAGAGAAACCTTTTCTATGGTGACTTCTGAGAGTCTTTGCTGCGGAACTAAGGTAGTAGGTTTTAAAGCAGGCGGTCCTGAAGCAATTGCTTTAAAAGAGTATAGTGAATTTGTTGAGTATGATGATATTGATTCATTAGAAAACAAGATTAGACAAGTCTTGTTTCAAGATGTTAATTATAATAAAAATGATATTTCACAAGCAGCTCATAGCATTTATTCTAAAGAAGTAATGCTTAATGAGTATTTGAATATATATAATAGCTTAGATAACTAAGGAGCAAATATGCATTTATTACTTGTAGCATCAATCGCTGGCACATATTTATTCACATCGCTTCTTAATTTTAATGAAGCAAGAACAAGAAAGATTCAGATTTTTTTAATAGGTCTGATTCTATTCTTATTTGCTGCACTCAGAGGACATACTGTTGGTGTTGATATAATTGGTTATATTTCTGATTTTGATGTGATAGCGAGTCAATCTTGGTCTGAAATTATACAAAACGAATATCGTGATTTTGGTTGGCCGCTTTTTGTTAAGCTTGTATCGTTGTTTTTCAGCAATTATCAATGGCTGTTGGTAGTTATCGGTGCTTGGGTGGCTTTGTCATTTTCTTATCTGCTTTACAATACAAATAGTGATATTTTATTGATAACAATATTTTTTGTTACATTTAGGGTGTATGCATTTACCTTAACAGGTTTAAGACAATCAATGGCTATGGGCTTTGTGTTTTTTGCAATTGTATTTATTCTTAGAAAAAAATATTGGAAAGCATTATTTTTCATTTTAATTGCTTCATTGTTTCATGCTTCTGCTATTGCTTTTATACTGTCGTTTTTATTAATAAAAATTAAGAGCCATTTAACTGTACCTTTTATTTCAGTTATAGTTTTAATTATATGTATTATTACAAATTACCGACCGATTCATTGGATTTCCAATTTAGTTTTTAATGAGCGCTTTGACGGATATGTTGATACGGCTATTGAAACCAATACTAATGTCGGAATGACTATGATTATATATATATGCATGTTTTTATTTATATTGTTGTTCATAAAAGGTGTTAAGAATTATAATCCCAATATTTTATTATTATTTAATATGGCAACTGTTTTTATGATGTTTAATTTAATAAGTTCAGGTTTTCCTAATATGTTTAGGATT
>JAZSAC010000172.1:0-8812 GCA_045601645.1 Acutalibacteraceae bacterium
TCGGGGGTTCGAGTCCCTCACAGCGCACCATAAAAACTCGTTGCTTTATGCAACGAGTTTTTTATTTTATCTTATTGTAAATTGAGTATATAAATGATATAATTTATATTATTAAAGTTTTCAGTAGTGTTTTACTGTTTGGAAAAAGAAATTAAATGAGGCCGGTATTCTATGTATAAAATTGCAAGAAAAAAAATTTTAAATTCTACTGTCACACAGATGGAAATAGTTGCTCCGTTGGTTGCTAACAAAGCCAAGCCGGGTCAGTTTATAATTTTAAGGGTTGACCAAAACGGAGAAAGAATACCTTTAACTGTTGCAGGTTGCAATAAAGATGAAGGTACGGTTAAAATAATATTCCAAATTGTCGGTGCAACAACAGCGTTGCTAAATGCTAAAAATGAGGGGGAATATATTTTCGATTTTGTCGGTCCTTTAGGAGTAGCGACCGAAATGAAGGGTATAAAAAAGGTCTGTGTTGTAGGTGGTGGTGTGGGTTGTGCCATAGCATTACCGATTGCTGAGGAGTTTTGTCGTTTAGGAGCTGATGTCACAAGTATTATCGGCTTCAGAAATAAAGATTTAATTATTTTGGAAGAAGAATTTAATGCTTGCAGTAATAGATTAACTATTATGACCGATGATGGCAGTTATGGAAGCAAAGGTAATGTTACAATGCCTTTGAAAGACCTGCTTGAAGGCGGTGAAAAATTTGATAAGATTATTGCTATCGGTCCGCTTATTATGATGAAATTTGTGGTTGAGACCGCAAGACCGTTTGCAGTACCTGTGACGGTTTCGATGAATCCTATCATGATTGACGGTACCGGTATGTGTGGCGGTTGCCGTTTGATGCTAAATATTAACGGAAAAACCGTAACTAAGTTTGCTTGTGTAGATGGGCCTGATTTTAACGGTTATGAAGTTGATTTTGACGACGCTATGCAAAGAAGTACAATTTATAAACCGTTTGAGCGTCATGCATACGAAAACACCTGTAATTTGTTGAAGAAAGGTGATAGTGAATAAATGGCTATTCAAAAAAGAAATGAAATGCCTACACAAGATGCCTCAACCCGCACCCGCAATTTTAAAGAGGTTGCATTGGGGTATCCAATTGAGATTGCCGTTGTCGAAGCTAGCAGATGCCTTAATTGCAAAAACGCACCTTGTGTAACAGGCTGTCCTGTTAATATTAATATACCGAGTTTTTTATCTATGGTTAAAAATCAAAAGTTTGAAGATGCATATACTGAAATTTCAAAGGCATCATCGCTTCCTGCTGTTTGCGGTCGCGTATGTCCACAGGAATTACAGTGTGAAAGCAAATGTACGCTTGGCATTAAGTATCAGCCGGTTGGTATCGGAAGGGTTGAGAGATTTGTTGCCGATTGGCACAATTCGAATGTTACTGAAAAGCCGACTGCACCGAAATCAAACGGCCATAAGGTTGCCGTTGTGGGCTCGGGACCGTCGGGGTTGACATGTGCCGGTGATCTTGCAAAAAAAGGATATGAGGTTACTGTTTTTGAGGCATTGCACACAGCGGGTGGTGTTTTGGTTTATGGTATTCCCGAATTTCGTTTACCTAAATCTATAGTTGCAAAAGAAATTAAAGCACTACAAGATATAAATGTTAAAATTGAGACTAATGTGGTCATAGGAAAGACGTTAACAGTTGACGAACTGTTGGAAATGGGCTTTGAAGCCGTATTTATAGGTAGTGGAGCAGGATTGCCGAAATTTATGAACATTCCGGGTGAATCATTAAAAGGTGTCTACTCGGCAAACGAATTTTTAACTCGCAGTAATTTAATGAGGGCTTATGAGGGAAATCCAAACACACCTATAATGAAGGGCGGTAATGTTGCTGTTGTCGGTGGTGGTAATGTTGCTGTTGACGCTGCACGTACAGCGTTGCGTTTAGGTGCAGAAAAGGTTTTTATAGTATACCGTCGTTCTATGCAAGAGCTTCCTGCCCGTAGGGAAGAGGTTGAACACGCTTTAGAAGAGGGTGTTGATTTTAGAATACTTAGCAATCCAGTAGAGATTTTAGGGCACCAAAATCTGAAAGACCCAAGAGATGAAAAAAATGGATTTGTAGAGGGCATAAAATGTGTGAAAATGGGTTTGGGAGAGCCTGACGAAAAAGGTCGCAGACGCCCCGTTGCAATTGAAAACAGTGAATTTATAATACCGGTGGATACGGTTATTATGGCTATTGGTACCTCACCCAATCCGCTCATTAAAAATACAACCGAAGGATTAGATATTCAACAATGGGGTGGAATTGTTGTTGAAGAAACTACAGGTCAAACATCTCGTGACGCTGTTTTTGCCGGTGGAGATGCAGTAACAGGTGCGTCAACAGTAATATCTGCTATGGGTGCAGGTAAGCAGGCTGCTAGAGCAATTGATAAAATGATTTCATCAAAATAAATAATATGTGGCAGGTAGACTCTACCTGCCACATTGATTTAATAATTATAACAGTTTTTCAATACCCAATTAACAACTGATGTTATATATTGAACATCTCGCTCTGCGCTAAAGGGAAAACCAACGTAGTCTTTGTGAAAATCATTTATTCTGCGAAATTTATCTGTTGTGGGGTATGCTATTTTATTGCTGCCGTTGATGAATTGCAAAAATACTTTGTGAAGAAGCTGCTCATAGCTGTAATGCTCATAAAGATTACCTATAAATGCACAATTATGAGTATAGGTAAAGGCATCGCAAATATAGTGAACAAGTTTGCCAAGCTTAAAATAATCATTATTAGCGGTCAACTTATTGTGTATTAAAAGCTCTGTTTCACGGTTGATATAAGATTTGCAGTTATCCCAATTATGACCGAAAAACGGACGAATTGAAAATCCCTTAAAGTAAGAAAACATGTTATAATCAGGTTCAACACAACCGAACAAAAATAGCTCTTTTTGTTTTGTGGATTGAAAGCGTTCACCTAAAAATTTTGCATACAAATAGTGTGTTTCGGTTTTCATTTTATCCCTCTTTGAGAACAGTTTTTCCAACAATTATGAAATTATTAAAAATTCACTATTTGTTTTCAAATCACACGTTTTTATCTGTTGTATATCATAAGAATTATGGTAGAATATAATTAAAATAATATTTGAAAGAAAGGTTATATTATGTTTTATATTGATTGGACATATATTGTACTTGTTTTGCCTGCTGTGATTTTTTCACTTGTTACAAGCGGTTGGGTTAATTCGGCGTTTAAAAGATATTCTGAGACATTTTCGCGAAGAGGTTTTACTGCGGCAGAGGCGGCGCAAAAAGTATTGCAGTATAACGGAGTTGATGGAGTTACAATAGAACGTGTCAGGGGACATTTGACAGACCATTTTGACCCAAGAACAAATGTAATCAGGCTTTCGGAAAATGTTTATGACAGCAGTTCAGTGGCTTCTATCGGTATTGCTTGTCATGAAGCCGGTCATGCGGTTCAGCATGCCGTTGGATATTTTCCCATACGACTTAGAAATGCTATTGTGCCTATTACTAATATTGGTTCACGATTATCTGTGCCACTTATAATTATAGGAATAGCACTGTCTTATTCTAGTGCGGTTTATAGCTATATAGCGTATATAGGCATTGCTTTATTCGGATTGTGCGTTGTTTTCCAATTGGTGACTTTACCAACAGAATTTAATGCCAGTCGTCGCGCATTAAGCACCATGCGGTCAGCACACATATTAGAGCAAGATGAGGCCATCGCTGCAAAGAAGGTATTGACCGCGGCTGCCATGACTTATGTTGCGGCTTTGGCTGTTTCGGTAACCCAGCTTTTAAGATTTTTAGTTATTGTCGGTGGTTCAAGAAGGCGAAATTAGATAAACAAAAGGCGCTGTGCAATGTTATTGCATAGCGCCTTTTGGCTTTTAGATATATTTACGTAAAGTCTTTGTCAATTGTTATAACACAAACATATGTACTGTTCATTTCGGTTGCTAAAGCCTGTATAGTCGATTTGATTTGTGTGTCGGTAAGCTTACAGGAAATAGGAGTACAAACATCAAAAATCAAATTATTTTGTTTTTCACCCTTGACCATTCTAAAATCATGTATACTCATATTACTGTCGATTTCTGCAATTTTGATTTTCAGCTCTTCTTTTATAAAGTTAACTGTTTCATCGTCTGTGACAATAGGGTCCATATGGATTACGGCATCAATACCGGTTTTCTCTTTTATAGTACGTTCACATGCATCAATTTTTTCATGGCAAACAAGAATATCACAGGTTGCCGACACCTCTACATGAAGCGAAACAAAGCTACGACCGGGACCGTAGTTATGTATAATCATGTCATGAATTCCTAAGAAATCAGGTTCTGACATGACGATATCTTTAATTTCTTTAACGGTTTCCTGTTCGGGTGCAAGACCTATAAGCGGGTCCATAGTTTCTTTTAAGGTTTTGAGTCCCGACCATAGAATAAACAGTGCAACTATTGTTCCCGCGATAGAGTCAAGATATTTGACAAATGATACTTCTTTGAAAAAAATCGAAACCACAATTACTGCAAGAACTGCACCGGTAGAAATACAATCATTAAGCGAATCGGCAGCACTGGCTTTAAGAGCACTTGAATCGATTTTTGAACCGATTTTTCGGCTGAACATTGATAACCAAAGCTTGACTAAAATTGATAATGCCAAAATAGTTATTGTAACCCATGAGGAATCAGGCACTGTGGGAATTTTAAATTTTGATATTGACTCAGTCAATAGTTGTATGCCTACATATATTATGAGTATAGAGACCAATGTCGCAGACATATATTCCATTCTTCCGTGACCGAAAGGATGCTCAGGGTCGGCAGGCTTGGATGCTATTTTAAAGCCAAGCATGGTAACAACCGATGAGCCAATATCTGAAAGGTTGTTAAAGGCATCAGCAATAATAGCAACTGACCCTGAAATAATACCTACAAAAAGTTTAGAAAAGAACAACAATAAATTGCATGAAACGCCAACTATACCGGCTAATGTACCACCACGGCTGCGATTTTTAGGTAAAGTCAAATCGCCTTTAATAAAAAGTTTTAGTAAAAGATTTGTCATAGCTTGCCTTTTGAACCTTTTGAGCCGAAGCTGCTTTCATTTAAAATGTTTGTGTTTATTGTATATGTTGTATCTTCCCTTTCTCTTTGACGTTTAAAAGCCAGTGAGATAAGTCGGTCTAAAAGGTCTTTGTATTTAAGACCGGTGGCTTCCCAAAGGTAGAATGACAAAGAACCGGGGATAGTGTTAATTTCGTTAACATAAACCTTGTCGTTGTCATCAGTGTCCATAAGGAAGTCTATACGAACGACACCTGATGCGCCGATACACTTAAAGGTGTCAACAGCAATTTTTTTAATTTCTGTTGTTTTTTCTTCACTTAAATCAGCAGGGAGCTTGCGACTTAAAGACGCCATGCCCTTAGAACCGGATTTGCCTTGACTTGAACGGTATTTGTCATCATAAGATAAGATTTTATCGTGCATAACAGGTTCTTCTAAAGCCGAAGGCTTGCACTCGTTACGGTCACCTAAAACCGAGCAGTTTATTTCTCTTAAATTTGTAACTGCATGTTCAACTAATATGCGGTCGGCAAATGAACAAGCCAGATTGACGGCATCGCGCAGTTCAATTTCGTTTTCGACCTTTGAAATGCCGACACTTGAGCCAAGGTTAGCAGGTTTTACAATTGCAGGCATACCTATTTCTGCCATAATTTGATTAACCAAACGACCTGAATCCAAAGCCCATTCTCTAGCGCCGAAATCTACACATGGAAGTGTCGGTATATTATGATTTAGCAATATATCTTTAAATAATACCTTATCCATACCCAAAGCTGAGGACATAATGTCACAACCGACATAGGGTAGTCCTAAGGTTTCAAAAAAGCCTTGAATCGAACCATCTTCACAGTTTGTACCATGAACGATTGGAAAAGCAACGTCAATTGATTCGCATTTTTTCTTGAACATGCCGTCGATACGTTTTATAAACACCTTATTATCCTGTTTTATTAAGGTTACTGCGTAGCCGTCCTTTTTATAGGTTCCTTTACGGAAAACATCAATATCGCAAAGCTTTTCACCTGAATAAAATTCTGATGCTTTGGTCATATACACAGGAATAACATTATATTTGTCACGATCGATATTTGCCATTGCCTGAACTGCCGAAATTATTGAAATTTCATGTTCGACACTTCGTCCTCCAAAAAACACAGCAAGATTTATTTTCATAGTTTTACTCCTTTTATTCTAAATAATTATCAGGCAAATCATTTTCAAAAAGAATTACAGTGTTCTTGTCACACATTGGTTTAAAAATGTTGACAGCTTCTTTGAAACTTGCGACGATATATAAATTATCGTTATTAAAATTCTGTGATTTAACCCCTTCAGCTAGAGGGATTGATCGTTTATGTCCCACTAAAATTATAATATCACAATATTTTGCGGCTTCCTCGCCTAAGCGTTTGTTTGCGGTATATTCTTTGTCACCTAATTCAACCAAGCCCGGTGTGACGATTATTTTTTTCATATTATCAAAGCTGCCTAATACATGTACTGCCTCTAGGCAACCTTCGGGGTTTGAATTATAGGCATCGTCTATCAGCGTTGCACCGTTGATATAGCGTTTAAGTTCCAGACGATGCTCAATAGGTGCAAGCTTGGATAAGGCAAAGGTTATTTCGTCAGGAGTAATTCCCAAATTAAGTGCTACTGCAGAGGCGGCGGCAATATTTAAGGCGTTGTGATGACCTAAAAGCCGAGAGGTCACATTGAATTTGTTATCCTTATAGTTTAATGTCATTCTTAAACCGTTAGGCGAATACGAGATATCGGTCAGTTTACAATCGCAATCTCCTGTACCATAGGTGATACTGTTATATTGTGCTATTTTGGATGCAATGTATTGATTGTCTGAATTCAAAAATACTGTTCCGTTCTTTTTTTGTACAAAATCAGCCAATTCAAATTTAGTTAAGGTAACAGTTTCTATATTTTTAAAGGTTTCTAAATGTTGAGGACCAACCGATGTAATAATTCCTAAATCGGGATTTGCAATTAAACAATCTTCTAAAATATCTCCACGGCGTTTTGCACCCATTTCGCAAATAAACACTTCGGTTTGTGGTTTTAAATCGCGGCGAACGGTTATAACAATACCCATAGGAGTGTTATAATTTTCAGGTGTTACAAGGGTGTTGTAACGTTCACTTAAAATTCTTCCTAAAATAAATTTGGTGCTTGTTTTACCGTAGCTTCCCGTAACACCGATAACCTTTAAATTCTTCATTGATTTAAGTATTTTTTTAGCATCGTTTATATAGTAAAGAGAAATCAATTTTTCAATTGGTTTCATTACACAAAGAGTAGCTAAAACAATTATCTCCGTTAAGGTTGCAAGACCGACAAGCGCACCTAATAGAATGGCTTTTAAAATGTTGTCTGAAAAAAGTGCGACAGCCGAAACGACAGTTAAAATTACGCCTTCGGCAAAAAACATACGTTTTACGCGGGCTGTAACAACTAATTTTTTTATTGATGTTTTGTTTTTATAAATTGAGTTTAATGAAGTAATACCCAAGAAAGCAATCACAGATACCATAGAATGAAAGGGCAGACCGTTATATATGCCAAAGCCGACGGCAACGCTTAAAGCTAAAGCAATTACTATATATATAAATTTCAAAACCGAAAAGGAACCCTTATACCAGCGCAGGTATCTTACGGCAAAGTATGAGTTCTGTTGCAGCATTTGAAGTTGTCTTATCGATGTTAAGATGCCACCGATTATACAACTGACAGCAAGTAAAATATCGATTTTATTCAAACAATATCACCTCGAAAGACATTTAATATAGCATGTAAAAAAATTATTTTAGGGCAGAAAGCTTTTCAAAATAGCATGAGCTTCATACGGAGATTCAACAAAAGACCAATGCCCTGTATTTTTTATAACACAAAGACCGCAATCCGAAACAATTCTTTCTATTTTTTTTGCCATATAAAGTGGTGTTGCTGTATCATTTTCACCCCAAATAAGAAGTGTTGATGCCTTAATACCATCTAAATAAGGTGTCATATCGGAGTTGACAAGATTTACAAGAGTTTTTCGCATAATCTCCGGTGCCGAGCTGTAATCTGCCGAGCCGAAATGAGCTCTTGCTTTGTTAAGTGTTTCCTTAGTATAATTACGCAAGAGCGGTAAGGATAGAATGTTTTTGACAGACTTATATGTTAAAATCTTAATACTTTTTTTAAGGTTAGCCTTTGGCTTTATTCCAGCACCGTCTATCATGACGATTTTTTTAGGATTCATTAAGCCCGAACCGCAAAGCTTCATAATAACTCTGCAACCGTGAGAATGGCCTATAAGAATCGGGTTTTTAATGCCTACGTCAATACAAAATTCTATAACGAGAGAGACATAATCGTCTATATTAAGGGCTTTATCAGGAAGGTCGGAGTTTCCGCAACCCGGAAAATCCAACGCAAAGAGATGGCATGACGGAGCTAAAGCTTGCATTACACCCTTCCACGATTCCGAAGAAGCACCCCAACCATGCAGCAACAGTACATCAGGTCCGCTACCGCATTCGGTATAATAAATATTCATACCGTTAATATTTAAAAACACAAAGATGCCTCCTAAAAGCCAGACTGTTATAATTTATTAAAAACATACTGATGTTTATTATAGCAAATTTTTATCAAAAATAGAATACTCAATCTTTTCTATATCTTAAATACTTTACTTATATTATTATAAA
>JAZSAC010000173.1:0-2773 GCA_045601645.1 Acutalibacteraceae bacterium
AACACAACTTTTGAGCTTAAAATTTCGAGGTGTCGCCCAGTTGGTAGGGCGCTAGTTTTGGGTGAGGTTGTGAGCGCGTCCGGTGGACGATAAAGCGAACATAACGAAGCGCAGTAGTCAAAATTTGTCGGCGCTCCAGGCCGAAACAAATTTTGGTAACTACAAGAGGGTTACCAAAACGATTTTTATGATTTAATAATTAAACACAACTTTTAGCTTAAAATTTCGAGGTGTCGCCCAGTTGGTAGGGCGCTAGTTTTGGGAACTAGATGCCGCAGGTTCGAGTCCTGTCACCTCGACCATGTTGATTGTTCTTAACGGACTTGAGTTCGTTAAGAACAATTTTTATATTCATTATTCACCTAAATGATAAAATAATAAACTTAATTTAAACGATTATGATTTAAATATAAATAAAACGACCGAGAGATTTTATATTTCTCGGTCGTTTTTTTATTCTTCTGTATTAAAATTACCTAATTCATTTTTAGATACAGCTTTAAGATAAGCATTTATAAAACCATCTATTGCCCCGTCCATTACAGCACCGACATTGCCGGATTCAAAACCTGTTCTATGGTCCTTAACTAAGGTGTACGGCATAAACACATATGACCTAATTTGAGAACCCCATGTGATTTCTTTTTGCACACCTTTAATATCTTCAACCTTTGCTAAATGCTCACGTTCTTTTATTTCTATAAGCTTTGAACGTAACATTCTCATACACATTTCACGATTTTGAAATTGACTGCGTTCATTTTGACAGGCTACAACAATTCCACTAGGGATATGTGTAAGACGTACTGCAGATGAGGTTTTGTTAATATGCTGTCCACCTGCACCACTGGAACGAAAAACATCCATCTTAATGTCTTCAGGTTTAATTTCTATCTCAACATCATCAGATATTTCGGGCATAACCTCTAATGAAGCAAATGATGTATGACGTCTTCCCGAACTATCAAAAGGTGAAATTCTAACCAAACGGTGAACACCGTTTTCACCTTTTAGATAGCCATATGCATTTACGCCTGAGAATGATAAAACAGCACTTTTAAGACCTGCTTCTTCCCCGTCTAAAAAGTCGACCATATTAACCTTCATTCCATGACGCTCACCCCAATGAGTATACATTCGAACCAACATTTCGGTCCAATCCTGAGCTTCGGTACCACCTGAGCCAGCATGAAATGTCAATATTGCATTATTAGAATCATACTCACCGGTAAGTAGTGTTGACAAACGTTGCTCCTCAAGACTCTCCAAAATTTCATCAATACTCTGAACTATTTCCTCAAGCATTGAAATATCTCCCTCTTCATCGGCTATTTCAATCAATACAAGAGTATCATCAAACGAAGAAACGAGTTCTTCGTATTTTTCTATTTTACCTTTTAACAATCCGATTTTTTGCTGTATTTTTTGAGCATTTTCCAGGTCATCCCAAAATCCCGGCGCCGATGATTTTATTTCATTAGCTTCAACCTCTTTTTTGAGATAATCCAAGCCTAAAGCGTCACCTAATTCATCAATATCTGATTTAACAGCCGTTAATCTTAATTTTTGTTCCTCAAATTGAAGCAATATTATCTCCCCTTCTTAATAGCAAATGCGCGCCAATTTTCACATTGTGACTTTTCAATAATATAAAATCCATTATCATTAAACGCTTTTAAAACATCTGATTCCCTAATATCAATAATTCCCGAACAAATAAACACAGAATCTTCCTTTAAATAATTATCAATGTCATTTAATACAGATATTATGACGTCGGCAACAATATTTGCACATATAACATCATATTTATCATTTATCTGTTCGCACAAATTTCCTTTAACAAACTTAACTTTATCGGCAACATTATTCAACACCGCATTTTCGGTAGCTACCTTTACAGCAACAGGGTCAATATCAACACCGTCCGAGGACTTTGCACCTAGTAAAACTCCGGCAATACTTAATATACCGCTTCCGCTACCGATATCAAGCATTTTACAACCGGATTTTATAAATTTTTCAAGTAACGCTAAGCACATTCTCGTTGTAGCATGAGTTCCGGTTCCGAACGCTGCACCGGGGTCTATGCTTAACACAACTTTGTTATTCAAATTATTATAGTCTTCCCAGCTTGGTCTAATAACCAATTTATTGCCAATTTCAGTTGTTTTAAAGAACCGCTTCCAATTATCTGCCCATTCTTTTTCACTTATACTGTCAGTATCTATCTCATACACAATATTTTCAGCAATATACCTTTGTTTTAAATATTCTATGGCTTCAAAAGGATTTTCTTCGTCACTTATATAAATGTGTATTATTGATACCGTTCGGTCTTTTTCAATTAGTTTTTCATCTATCAAATCAATATGTGCAATATTCATTGCATCTTGCTCTAAATTTGAATAATCTTCAACATAAATTCCATGTTCAACAACCATATTTGCGATTGCTTCAGCTGTTTCGGTAAAGCAAATCGGTACTTTAATTTTAATTTCGGTCCAATTCAAAAAACCACTCCTATCTGACTTGGATATTGTAACATAAATTAAACAAGAAATAAACAACTTTTTTTGCATTAATGAATATAATTGATTTTTTAAGTTATATGTTGTATAATTAGAAAAAACTTTAATTGCCTGAAAGGAGTTTTCTTTCATGATTTGGCATAGCGCCACACCTGAAGAGGTTTTAAATGAACTTCAAACCGAAAGTAAAAACGGTCTTACTAATCAAGAAGCAAAAAATAGACTTAAAGAATACGGTTACA
>JAZSAC010000174.1:0-9881 GCA_045601645.1 Acutalibacteraceae bacterium
TAAAATAAGGAAATATATAGAGATTTATTTTAAAAAAGTTGAAAATGTTTTAAAAAAGGACTTGAAACATAAAGCCGAATTGTTGTATAATCATCTAAAAGTAAGCAAGAGGAATAAAGATTCCAATTGTTGAGGAGATTGTTATGGCAAACGAAACGAAAAGGCGAGGAAGTATAATTGTAAGAGTGGCGCTGGTTATGTTTTCTGTTTGGATGATATATTATTTGGGCTCACTGATTAAAGAGTATAGTTCTTTAAAAAATGAACTTATCACCGTGACGGCAAAGCGTCAACAACTTTCTTTAGAGGTAGAGGAAAAGTCAAAACTACTTGAAACGGGAAACGAAGTTGATTTCATTGAAAAAGCGGCACGTGAAAAATTAGGTTATGTGTATGCAGATGAGCATATTTATATAGATATTTCAGGTGATTAAACCAAATGGTTGGACATAAAAACTTACGCTTAATGCGGGATAAAATTTGGAGGTTGGGTCTTTCACATGGAAATTGAGGTAGGACAGATTGTCAAAGGAAAGGTTACCGGAATTACCAATTTCGGCGTGTTTGTTGATTTGGGTGAAGGAAAATCGGGTTTAGTACATATTTCTGAAATTTCGCAAACCTATGTCAGTGATGTGAATGAGTATGTTAAAGAAAACGACACAGTGACTATGAAGGTGCTGAGCATTTCTGAAGAGGGTAAGATAAGCTTGAGTATTAAACGTGCACAGGCACCTCAGCAGCAAGAACAACAACCGAGACAAAAAGTTAATCGTACTCAAAGACAGCCTAAGGCTGAAGCACAGACATCTTTTGCACCTCCGGTAGATTCATGGGTGCCTAAAAAAAGCGAATCGGCATCATTTGAAGATATGATGGCTAAATTTAAGCAGGCAAGTGATGAAAAAATTTCCGACCTTAAAAAGAAAAATCCAGATACGAGACGTCCTAAAAGAAGTACTGTAAAATAAAACGGCAGACCTGTTAGTACCGTTGCGGTGCCTTGGGTCTGCTTTTTTGGAGTTAGATGTATGTTGAAAACAATTCATGTATCAAAGATTACCAATGCGGTTGCAAGACTTTGTGTGGAAGCTAATAAAATTCTTCCTGAGAGTGTTGTTAATGGTATTTGTAATGCCTGCAGTTATGAGCAAAATATTTTAGGTAAACAAATACTTAATGAACTTATGCTTAATATAGATGCTGCTAATGAACTTGATATTCCGATTTGTCAAGACACGGGTCTTGCAGTGGTTTTTTTAGAAATAGGACAAGATGTGCATCTCGTTGGAGGTAATCTGCAGGATGCTGTGAACGAAGGTGTGCGAAAAGGTTATTGTGACGGATTATTAAGAAAATCTATTGTGTCGGACCCTTTGAATCGCGTTAATACAAATGATAATACGCCTGCTGTTATTCATGTTAAAATTGTTGATGGAAATAGTGTTAAATTGATGGTAGCGCCTAAAGGATTCGGTAGCGAGAACATGAGTAAGATAGTAATGCTTACACCGTCGGCAGGCAGACAAGGCGTTATAGATGCAGTATTGGATATTGTTAAAGCCGCCGGAAGTAATCCGTGCCCTCCTATGATAATAGGGGTGGGTATCGGCGGTGATTTTGAACAGGTTGCCTTGCTTTCTAAAATGGCACTTTGTCGCGATATAGATATAAGAAATGAAAATCCGTTTTATGCCGAGTTGGAAACCGAATTGTTAGATAAGGTAAATAAATTAAATATTGGACCACAAGGCTTTGGGGGTAATACTACTGCTTTGGGCCTTAATATTGAATATGCACCAACACATATTGCAGGATTACCTGTGGCGGTTAATATTGGCTGTCATGTTACAAGGCATAAGATGGAAATAATAGAATAATGGTGGATAAATGACAAAATTTAATTTAATTGCACCCTGTTTATTTGGGGTTGAAGGCATACTTGCAGATGAATTAAAAAGAATCGGCGTTGAAAATGTTCATGCCGAAAACGGACGAGTTTTGTTTTCAGGTGATGCTTCGGCAATAGCGGCAGCAAATATAAATTCACGCTTTGCCGAAAGAATAATGCTAAATATCGGAACGTTTAAGGCAACAACCTTTACTGAGCTTTTTGATGGAATAAAGTCGCTGCCGTTAGAAGAATATATCACCCAGAAGGATGCTTTTCCTGTTAAGGGATGGAGTCTTAACTCACAACTTCATAGTATACCTGACTGTCAGTCGATAATAAAAAAGGCTTGTGTAGAGCGTTTAAAATCGGTTTATAAAACTAATTGGTTTGAGGAAACAGGTCCCCTTCATCAATTGCAGTTTTCTATTATGAAGGATACAGTTACGCTAATGCTTGATACGTCTGGACACGGGTTGCATAAACGCGGGTACAGAGTCAACTCAAATGCTGCACCTATTAAGGAAACCTTGGCAGCGGCGATGTGTGATTTAGCACGAATATACCCTGATACCAAGATTTATGACCCGTTTTGCGGTAGTGGAACCATTCTTATTGAAGCCGCGCTGATGGCAAAAAAACAAGCACCGGGATTAAGACAATTTTTTGCTGCCGAGCGTTTTCATTTTATCGATGAAAAAGTGTGGCGTGACCAAAGAAATGCAGCGTTAGATAAAATTTTGCCTGATATTGAATTTGAGGCACATGGTTTTGATATCGACCCTGAGTGTGTAAAACTAACACTTGAAAACGCTAAAAAGGCCGGTGTTGAAAAATATGTAAGGGCAAGTGTTGCAGATATAAGAGATTTTAGGTTGCCAGAAGGCAGAGCGTTGGTTATAACTAATCCGCCATATGGTGAGAGGTTATTAGATATTAAGGCTGCAGAAGACCTTTACGGTGTTATGGGAAGAGTTTTTAAAAGGGAACAGGGCAAGAAATTTTATGTTATTAGTCCGCATGATGAATTTGAAAAATTCTTTGGTATAAAGCCTGATAAAAAGCGTAAGCTTTATAACGGTATGATTAAATGTGATTTGAATATGTATTTTAAATAAAAAAGAGAGGTGATTAGCCTCTTTTTTTTATTTGATGTCATTAAAAGCTTTTATCCAATCACTAGCGATAAGTTCATGACCGGTAGGTGTACAGTATTTTTAATTGTCAAGAAAATCACAGAAAAATGTTTAACTTGATAATAATTTGCATATATTCTTTTATGGAGGGATTTTTATGAGTTTTATAAAGAAATACAAGCAAGAAATTATCGGCGCAGTTATAACCTTATTAGTAGGTGGTTTGGGCGCTTTAATTACAGGTGATTATAATATATATGACACCTTAATAAAACCACCATTGTCACCACCCGGGTGGATTTTTCCGGTTGTATGGTCAATACTTTATATTTTAATAGGAATTGCCGCAGGTATTGTATATAAATCAAATGACCTTGATAAAACTACAGCGATTAAAATATATATTTTACAACTTATTGTAAATATTTTGTGGCCGGTTATTTTCTTTAGATTTGAGGCAATAAAATTTGCACTCTTTTGGCTTGTATTGCTGATTATTTTGATTGTTGTTAATTATAAAAGTTTTAAAAATATTTCAAATAAGGCGGGGTATTTACTAATACCATATTTGATTTGGTCATTATTTGCTTTTTATTTGAATTTTGGTATTGTGGTGTTGAATTCATGAATTTTAAAAAAATTTGAAAAATTTGTAAAAGGTACTTGATTTTTTTAAAAATGATGTTAAAATATATATTAGCACTCAAATGTTTAGAGTGCTAATACAAAAAATGATTAAATCACAGGAGGTAATTGTCATGACTATTAAACCCTTAGCAGATAGAGTAGTTATAAAGTCACTTGAGGCCGAAGAAACTACTAAAAGCGGTATAATTCTTGCAGGTGCTGCAAAAGAAAAACCGCAGGTGGCTGAGATTATTGCAGTTGGTCCAGGAGGACTTGTTGACGGAAATCAGGTTGATATGTATGTTAAGGTTGGAGATAAGGTAATCACCAGCCAATACGCAGGCAATCCTGTAAAAGTTGATGGTGAAGAATATAGTATTGTACGTCAGTCTGATATTCTTGCTATTGTTGAATAATTTGGAGGTATTATAATTATGGCTAAAGAAATTCTTTTTGGCGAAGACGCCAGAAAATCACTTCAAGCCGGTGTTGACAAACTTGCCGATGCTGTCAAAGTAACACTCGGTCCTAAAGGACGAAACGCTGTCCTTGATAAAAAATTCGGTGCACCGCTTATCACTAATGATGGTGTTACTATTGCAAAGGACATTGAACTTGCCGACCCGTTTGAGAACATGGGTGCACAGCTTGTTAAAGAGGTTGCAACCAAAACCAACGATTGTGCCGGTGATGGTACAACTACAGCTACATTACTTGCACAGGCTCTTATCAGAGAAGGTATGAAGAATGTTGCAGCAGGTGCTAACCCTATGGTTCTTAAAAAGGGTATTCAATTGGCAGTTGATGCAGCAGTTAGTGCTGTTGTAGGCAATTCTAAAAAGGTGACCGGAAATAATGATATTGCACGTGTTGCTACTATTTCTGCCGGTGATGATTTTATAGGAAATCTTATTGCTGAAGCTATGGAAAAAGTATCAGCCGATGGTGTAATTACTGTTGAAGAATCTAAGACTGCTGAGACCTATTCAGAGGTTGTTGAGGGTATGCAGTTTGACAGAGGATATATTACCCCCTATATGGCAACTGATACCGATAAGATGGAGGCTGTTTTAGACGACCCATTTGTATTAATTACCGATAAGAAAATTTCTAATATTCAGGAGATTCTTCCTATTTTAGAGCAGATGGTTCAATCAGGCGGAAAGCTGGTTATCATTGCTGAAGATGTTGAAGGAGAAGCACTTTCGACAATTATTGTTAATAAGTTAAGAGGAACATTTACATGTGTTGCTGTTAAGGCTCCTGGCTTTGGTGACAGACGTAAGGAAATGCTTCAGGATATTGCAATACTTACCGGTGGTCAGGTTGTTTCAAGTGAGTTAGGATATGAGCTTAAGGATACAACGATTGATATGCTTGGTCGTGCACGTCAAATTAAGGTTGGAAAAGAGAACACAATTATTGTTGACGGTGCAGGCAGTTCTGAAGATATTAAAAACAGAATTGGTCAGATTAAGAGCCAAATTGAAGCCACAACCTCTGACTTTGACCGTGAAAAACTTCAAGAAAGATTAGCTAAGCTTTCAGGCGGTGTTGCCGTAATTAAGGTCGGTGCAGCAACCGAAATTGAAATGAAGGATAAGAAGCTTCGTATTGAAGATGCTCTTGCGGCTACCAAGGCTGCTGTTGAGGAAGGTATAGTAGCAGGCGGTGGTGTTGCACTTATTAACACAATGAATGTTATTAAAGAGCTTATGGCTACGGTTGAAGGCGATGTAAAAACAGGTGTATCAATTGTTTTAAAGGCTTTGGAAGCACCTATACGTCAGATTGCTTACAATGCAGGTCTTGAAGGTTCTGTAATAGTAGATAAGATTGTAGCATCAGGTAAAGCAAACTATGGCTTTGATGCATATAATGAAGTTTATACTGATATGATTGAAGCAGGTATTGTTGACCCGACTAAGGTTACACGTTCTGCTCTTCAAAATGCAGCTTCGGTTGCAGCTATGGTTCTTACAACCGAGTCGATAGTTGCTGATAAGCCGGACCCGAAGGCTGATGCTGCCGCAGCAGCTGCAGCAGCCAGTGCCGCAGGCGGTATGTATTAATAAATTAAATGTAAACAACTTAAAAACTCGCAGTTCTAATTGAACTGCGAGTTTTTTTATAAAATAAAATATTAACAAGTTTTTAACCCGCCCTGCCGTAAGCTACATTTGATAACCTGCGTTAGGCAGGTGGGTGTTGTCCCAATGACTTTGTGCTTCCAACGTCCGCAAAAGCGGGAGGCCTGCAAACCCATCACCGGAGAAAAACTCCCAAAAAATAGCTTGTAGGGTTATAAAGTAAGCATTCGCGAACAGGGCAGGAGACTTTTTAATTATTGTCTTCTTCTATTTCAAAAATATCTTGCAGACGGTCGGTAAATGCATCAGCAATCATATCATATTCGTCATCATCTTCAATATTTTCAAAAAATTCTTCGCCGTTTTCTTCTACCACCTTTAAAATAACCAATTCACCATTGTAATCTAAAAACTCTTGAGGTTCGTCATAAATAGGCAACAGAGCAATATAACGTGCATCGTCTGTTTCTATTCTATCCAATACCTCGAAAGAATATTCTTTACCTTCATCATCTTCAAGTGTAATAATATCTGGATTATATTCTTCGTTCATAGTAACCATCCATTCATTTGTATTGTATTATAATTTTACCAAAAATATAAACAATAGTCAATAGAAAAAGTTTTTATTAAAAATTCATAAAAAAATATAAAAATGTGCAAAAAAAGTATTGACAAATACTAAATATTATGTTATTATAAAAATGCAAAAAGAGAGTAAATAAAATAGTTTTTAAAGGAGGCCTGAGTATCATGGTAACAGAAGAAATTTTTCATTCAGGCTTATGTGCGGCCTGAGAGCACATCCCTAGATTATATAAATATTTACTAAAGGCGGTGGTTCCAAAAAACATGTTTGATTTAATTTCCAGAAACCTCCGAGTCAAGAAAACTTAGTAAAGGTGAGACCAATGTATTAATAATTATAGGCTACCCTTATTTTTAGGGTAGCCTTTCTTAATTCAGTATTGGCTGAAGCTGCGTATCGATAAGCGCTGCTTCTATTGTTTTTGGTATAAGCGTAAAATCCGAAATACAAGATTTATGCTTTTTAAAAGGTGAATCCTGAGAAAACGGGACAAAGAATATATTTTTGCAATTCAAAAGCACACCAATATTTTTAGCTGATGCACCAAGTGCGTCATTTGTTGATGGTGCAATTATTAAAGGTTTTTCATTACGTAGGTGTGCTTTTGCTGCCATAGTTACAGAAGTATCAGTAATACCATTAGCAAGTTTGCCTAAGGTATTGCCGGTACAAGGAGCAATAACTAAAGCGTCAAATAATGCTTTTGGACCGATTGGCTCAGCATCTTGTATTGTGTGAATGCAGTCTCTTTTGCATATTTTTTCGATTGTTTCAATAAAATCGATTGCTTTGCCGAAACGTGTATCGGTTGAGTATACTATTTCTGAAACAATAGGGGTAATATCATACCCTAAATTATCAAGCATATAAAGCTGCTCAACAACAGCCTTATGAGTGCAAAAAGAGCCGCATACGGCGAATCCGATTTTTTTACCGAACATGGCTCTGCCTCCGAATAATTAAATTCCAATTTATAAATTATGGTTTTTAAAAACTATTAGTAAAAGTTACAATTCAAGAGTATTTCATCGACTATATATTTTGCCGCTGTTACGGGTGATGTTTTTCCCGGCAGGCTGGGGTAAACAGCAGCGTTAATACCGTATTTTTCGGCAGCTTTTAAATCAATACCGGAATTGGTTGCTAAATCTTCAACAAAGGTGCCTATTTTGCAATTGGCAAAAAAGGCATCATTTAAAATAGGTGTGGGTGCAGTGTTAATAATAATATCAAAATTTGCAGAGATATTTGCACAACTATCGGTATTTACAGCAGTATAGCCGTCGGTTTCGATTATAGATAGGGTATCTCTATCTCGCGATGTAGCAGTAACAAAAGCACCTAATGTTTTAAAATATAAACACAGTTTTTTACCGATTCTGCCATAGCCGATAATCAAAACCTTTGAGTGATATATCGAAAACTCGGTGCTGTTAACGGCAATGGCTAATGCTGCTTCGGCAGTTAAAACAGCATTTTTAAGGGTTAGTGTTTCACTGGTATAATAATCATAAAATCTTATGTTACTATTACTTAATTGGTTGCAAAAAGGTGTAGGCAACATTCCACCGAAAATTATTTTTGGTGAATTATAGGTTAAATCATGAAGATAGATTATTTCTTTAGACAATGGAGTATTTACAGTTTTACCATCTCTGCTTGCGGGTAGAGGCAGTATAATACTGTCTGCATTTAATAATGCAGAAGACAAACTGTTTTCTGTGCTGATGTTTTCATTGCCGGTTGTACCAAAAAGTTTAACCGAAAAGCCTTTGGCAATAAGGTGTTGGGCAACAGAGAGCTGTCGTGAATCACCGCCTAAAATACAAAAATTCATACAAACCTCCGAAATACTCATTAAAGACAAGGTCATTTTGATTGTCTTTATATATTCTATGAGATTTGTTTTCTACTGTTACTTAATTATTTTTAATAAAGCATCCTTGTTATTTAGTTGGGGATTAACAATTACACAGTCTAACAGATAATTTAAAACTTCACCTGTTTTTTTACCGATAATACCTTTTTTTATTAAATCATTACCATTAACGGCAAGCATAGAGAGCTTGTATGGCTCATTGTTATCAATTATATTTTGCAGCATACTTTCTAAGGCAGAGCAATCTCTGCTACAAGCTTTGTAAAAATCAAATAAGCATTTTACATGTGATTCGTCGCTGATTTTAAGCATATATTTTATATCGACACAAGTGCTTGGCATAGGAATTCTTAAAAGTGTATAATACATAACAGTATCTTTTATTATGTTGTTGTCGGCTTTTAATTTTTTAAGAAAAATAAGAGGCGAGGCATTGGTATCGTTTAAAATTGCAGCAGTTCTAAGACTGAAATTAAGGGGTGAATATTTTAAATATTCAGGTAAATTAAATGAATCTAGACCATATTTTTTAAATGCAGAATTTTTAAAAAGCGGTGTGGCATTGAGTATATATTTTGAAGTGATAATTTTCTCAAATTCCAAAAAAATACGTTCTTCGCTTATAAATTCTAATAAATTCAAATTATTTATCGCAGCTTTTAGGGTTTTTTCTTCTATATTAAAATTTAATAGGGTAGAAAACCTAAAACAACGTAAAATTCTTAATGCATCTTCACTAAAGCGTTGCAAAGGGTTGCCGATAGTACGAATGGTTTTCTTAGATATGTCATCAATTCCTCCAAAAGGGTCGTATAAGCCTCTTTTATGGTTGTAACAGATAGCGTTAATGGTAAAATCTCGGCGTGAAAGGTCAGCATCAATGTTATTTTCAAAAGACACATTATCGGGTGAACGATAGTCGGAATATCCGTTTTCACTTCTAAAGGTTGTTATTTCTATATTACCGTTATCGGTTACGACGGTAACAGTACCGTGTTTTATACCTGTAGGAATTGTTTTGTCAAAAAGTTTGATAATTGTATTTGGTAATGCATTGGTGGTTATATCATAATCATAAGGTGTTTTCCCCATAATAATATCTCGTACTGCACCGCCTACGCACCATGCATCAAACCCGTTGTTTTCAATAATATCAATTGTGTTTTCAACATATTTTGGTATTTTTAACATATTTTTCACCAAATTTCATTTTTCTGTTTATTTTTTATAAAAAGGAATATATAATAGTAGTTAATAGATTTAGCAGATAAGGAAGTGTCGTTTTGAAAAAAAATATAGCAGAAGATTCTGTGATAATAAATGCTAAGAATATACACATGATTGGTATTGGCGGTTCGGGTATGTGCCCACTTGCTGAAATACTGCATAGTAAAGGGTATAAACTAACAGGTTCTGACGTTAATGATAGTGACCCGTTAAAACGAGTTAAGGCACTTGGTATAAAGGTATTTATGGGGCATGATGCCCAAAATGTAGTCGGTGCCGATTTAGTTGTATATTCAGCCGCAATATCAAAGGATAATCCCGAGCTTAAAAAAGCTGCTGAGCTTGGAATTGCAACTATGGAACGTTCAAAGCTGTTAGGTGCTATTACACGAAATTATGACCGAGTAATCGGTGTTTGCGGTACTCACGGCAAAACCACAAC
>JAZSAC010000175.1:0-5230 GCA_045601645.1 Acutalibacteraceae bacterium
AAAATGCTCATCAACACCGTTAGAGCGCATAATTCTCCACTTATAATGGTCGCCGCCCAGCCAAACCTGTGTGATATTTTCAAATCGGCGATTTTCATAAATATCCTTTGGGTCTATATGGCAATGATAATCTATTATAGGCATATTCTCAGCGTAACCATGATATAATTTTTCAGCAGTTTTGTTATTAAGTAAAAAATTTTTATCTAAAAACTTTTTCATACAATTCACCTTATAGTAATTATATTCTATTTATAGTATATCATATTTTTTTGCAATATAAAGTACAAATATTGTTTGACATATTGCAAATATTGCTGCATAATATAATAGAAAGGGTGGTTTTATGAACACTAAAATACAGCCGTTTGACCCAAGACAAATTCTAAAAAGTGACCGCTTTGAAATTTTTCATTATAAGGAAGAAAAAACCACAGCAGTAGGTACTCATCACCATGATTTTTACGAATTATATCTCTTATTAGCAGGACAGGTTTCTTATATTATTGAGGGAAAAACCTATCGTTTAGAAACAGGCGATTTTATTATGATTAATCCGCAAGAAATGCATCATCCTGTTGTAACATCAGGAAACATGTGTGAGCGAATTGTGTTATGGATTAACTGCAATTATCTTGATACACTTTGCAAAAACGGATTAAATTTAAAAGAATGCTTTGAAGACAAAGTGAACAATCATATTCACCCTGACATAAACACGGGAAATAAAATCTCAGAGCTTTTAGAAAAACTCAATCAAGAATATCACAACAATAATTTCGGTAAAGAATTATATACAACTGGATTATTTTATCAAATTTTAGTAGAAATCAATCGCTTAGCAAAGCACAAAGAAACTCAAAGAAAAGAAGAAAAACCCGACCTACCATCACGTGTCGTGGCATTTATAAATCAATATTATGACTCTGTCATTACCCTAGATCGTTTGGCAAAAGAATTTTTTATAAGCAAGTATCATCTTTCTCACGAGTTTACCAAACAATACGGCATAAGTATATACAAATATATAACTTTGAAAAGACTAATGATGGCAAAAGAAAAAATCAGTAACGGAGTTCCTTTAGGAGAGGTTTATAAATCCTGCGGTTTTGGAGATTACACCACATTCTTCAGAGCCTTTAAGGCAGAATATGGTATTAGTCCAAAGGCGTTTAAAGAAAATCAATAACAAAAGCACTATGTCAAAATTCAGTTGACATAGTGCTTTTTAAAATTTTATTTTTTAGGCTTCTTTATGCGGTTTAATTGCTTATTCATTTTAAGCAAATCTTCCTTTGTAAACTCAATACCTACCATACCAATCATGCTGCTGAGTCTCAGAACCGTAAATCCGCCCATCATTTGCATCATTTCAGGACCAACCTCAAAACCGGCGCCGCCTTTTTTATCTTTTCCCTTCGGTGCCATTGCTTTTTTCAGTTTAAGACCAAGCTTTGCAAACCACAGTTTGCCACGTGTTGTCGCTAAAATATCGGAAATTTTATCATTCAAGCTAAAACGTCCTTCGGGGGCTTCTACATCAAACCAATTAAGAACAGCTCCCTTTTCTTTTAGAACATAATCTTGGTTCATCTCTGCAACCTTGCGAATTTTACTCTCATCGGTTAAATCGCCGGATTTTGCAACAATAATACTTTCACCGATATTTTGCACTTCAAAATAGAAGAAATGGTCGGGTGCCTGTTTTTTGCCTATACTTTTGCCGTTTACAAAAAGTTCCACTTCAGGTTGATTTGAATAAACTGTCACTTTAGTGACATCTTCAACACGGTCAATATATCTCTTAGAGCATATATGAACAAAGGGTTCATCAGACAACCATGCTTTATAAGCATAAAACGCGTCTTTTTTATACTTTCGGTCAAAGGTTATAAGTCCTTTATGATTTTGACCATTTTCACCACCCTCAGCACGAGCATCCGCACCGAAATCAAACATATTCCAAACATGTGTTGCCCACAAATACTTTCGGGTAAACAATTGTTTTATAAGTTCTTCATGGTAATACGACTGATATTCTTCGGTATAATCACCTTGAATAGGATTAGAGGTATGCCAATTAAGTGCTTCGCAACCATATTCACTGACACCGATAGGGGTTTTAGGATATTTCTCATGGAAATTATCAAACCAAGGACCGTTCATAGAGGTATCTCCGCCGTACCAACCAAAATAATGGTTATATGAAACAACATCAGAAATATGAACATACGGGTCATCGATTTTAGCCATAGATACGGCCGCAATTGTTGTAAGACGGGTCTTATCAATCTCATGCACCATATCATTCAACACATGGTGATTATCAATAAGGTCTGCATCAACACCATTCATTGAAATTTCATTTGAAAGTCCCCATACAACAATTGAAGGGTGATTATAATTTTGATAAACCAATTCTTTCATTTGAGAAATTGTATTTTCTCTGCCTTTAGGTAAATGCTTTGAAATGTACGGAATTTCTGCCCAAATTACCAATCCGTTTTTATCACACAGGTCGTAAAAATATTGGTCATGCTGATAATGTGCCAAACGAACGGTTGTTGCACCGACCTCCATTATCAAATCAATATCCTCTTCGTGATGACAAGGCAACAATGCGTTTCCGATACCTAAACGGTCTTGGTGGCGAGAAACACCGCGCAATGCGTATTCTTCACCGTTTAAAATGAAACCGCGCTCAGGGTCTATTTTAAATGTTCGACAGCCGAATGCCGTATTAATATTATCCAAGATGACATCCGACTCGATTAATTCGACTCTAGCCTGATACAAATATGGGTCTTTACGTCCGTTCCATAAATGAACATTATTTACAACTAATTCAGCCTTAGTATCAGCAATAACTGTTTCTGCCACCGATTTTCCGTCAGCATCTAATATAGAATATTTTATTTGCTGTGTGTCCTTCTTATTGGTGACGAACACCTCAACCGTTACCTTGGCATTTTCTCCTTCAACTGTCGGAGTAACCATAATTCCCGGTGCACCGTAATAATCTAAATCAAAGTGAGATGCTGAAACTGCAATGATATTTACATTTCTGTATAAACCGCCGTAAAATGTAAAATCAGCCATTTGCGGATATACAAAATCGTTAGGTGAATTATCAACAGCAATAGCCAAACAAGATTTTTCACCGATTTCATCGGTAATATCTACACGCCAAGTGGAATATCCGCCGTCATGATGTGCTAAGGCTTTACCGTCAATATAAACGTCGGCACTTGAATTTGCACCGCAAATTTCAAGATAATAACGGTCGGCTTCGGGCAACTCTTCTTTTATTATTTCCTTTGCATAATATGCTACGCCTCGAAAATAATCGTTGCCACCGTCTTGTCCGTCGGTAGCATTCCACGAATGTGGTAAATTAACCTTTTCCCAATCGGAAATACATTCTGTCGGTACGGTATTTGCCTGTTTAGAAAACCGCCAATTATCATTTATATTTATAATTTTTCTCATAGATTTCTCCTAAATCAAAAGTTCAATCACTCAACTGCTCTGCGTTTCTCAAGGTCTTCATTCATCTTTGCCAGTGTTTTCTTATCAAGATTATACACAAGTGCAAGACCTATAAATTGCATGATACCTGCAACTAAATACAATATTGCAACCAGCATACGGATTTTAGTTGATACATCCCAACTAAACAATGCCGGATTTATAGCAGTAAATACACCGTCAACCATCTTATCGTTATTAACATATCCCATGGGTACCATTAAAGCAACTGCAACTGCAGGACCGACACCCTGTGCTAATTTTCGGAAGAAAGAATGCAAAGAATATACAACGCCTTCTTCTCTTTTACCGGTTTTCCATTCATTATAGTCAATTGCATCACCCATCATAGCCCATGAAACTGTAGAATAAATGCCTAAACCTAATGCACAAATCAATTGACCTAAAACATAAATAATTAAATCAAGACCGGTGTTGCCTTCACTTACAGGAATTACTCCAAGTGGGCCTAAGAATAAAACTGCGGCACCGATAATATAACAAATAGAACCGAATATAGAAAGTTCTTTTTTGCCGTATTTTTCAACCATTTTACGACAAATAGGAGTGAATATAATAATAGGTAACATTGCGAACAATGATACAATACCCGAAATTTGAGGGTTTTTAAAATAAGATTGGAAGGTAACGTTTACAGCTGTAGTTGCACCCTGCATTCCGATAAACATACCCATAGCAGCCAAAGTAGCTCCCACTGCCGGACGGTTTTTTACAAAGTTACCCATAGCCTTAATCACATTAAATTTAGGCTGATCTTCATTACAGGAAACCTCAGCATCAACACGGATTGTTGTGTTCTTAATCATAAACTGGAAGCAAATAAAGCCTAATAATCCCATAATAAGCGCGGCAACAAATACCATATATCCGTTAAGAGATTTATCTTTGTTATAAATAATAAACGGAAGAATAACCATAGGTACCATATTACCAATCATACCACCGATAGAACGCCATGCCGAAAGAGATGCACGGTCAGCCTCTTTATTAGAAATAATTGAAAGTAAACTTCCGTAAGGGACATTAGCGATAGTATAAAACGCATCCCACACAATATATCCGGCAATGAAAATTATAATTTTAGCCCATTGCGGTGCGTTGGGAAATGGCAAGAAACAACAAGCGCCACCGACAATCAAGCCAATAGAACCTACCCAGATATATTGTAAAAATTTATTTCTTTTATACTTTCTAGTGTCTGCATCGATAATTGAACCAATTAACGGGTCGTTAATTGCATCCCACACCTGAACAATTACCAACAAAATAGAATAAATCGCGCTGAGACCCATAACCTGTGTCCAGAAAAGTGCCATCGTGCCCTTAAGAGCAAAACTCATATTACAGCCTAAATCACCTGCTGCATATGCAATTGAATCTCTTATTCCGAAGGGCTTTAACTGATTTTTTGCTTTCATTTAAATTCCTCCTAAACATTTTATATGCAATTTATCCAAAAAAACTCCCCTATGTAAGAATTTCTTTTCTTTATATTAACATATATATCCCTCTTGCAGAAGAAACAAATCTTTGTTATTATATAATAAATCTTATTTGTTCAAAGGAGAAAACAAATGGAAATAAATTTCATTCATGACATTATCAAATGTCTTATCGGTGCTGACCTTGGTGAAACCGAAAGCAATTCATTAAGTCTGTTAAGATTTTTAAATAAGCAATG
>JAZSAC010000176.1:0-13998 GCA_045601645.1 Acutalibacteraceae bacterium
TCTAAGCTGTTCAACCTTAGTCACTTTGACTGTGAGATTATTATATACGAATCCATCGCCCACTTCAGCTATCTTGCCTATTTGTTCTTGAACCCAACCGCCTACGGTAACAGATTCAGACTTGGTTTCGTTTATCTCATCAAAATATTCAAACATTTTATCGAGCTGTGTACTTCCTAAAACATTTACCGTTTCATCATCAAGAACAGTAAATTCTTCAATAACTTCATCATACTCGTCCCAAATCTCACCAACAAGCTCTTCTAAAATATCCTCCATAGTAGCTATACCAACAGTTCCACCATATTCATCAACAACAACAGCTATATGGCATTTCTTTGATTGCATTAGTTTGAGAAGCTCACTGATTGACATTTGCTTGGCAACAAAAACCGTAGCCTTAATAATAGTATTTAAAGGTTTTCCCTCAGTAATAACATACTTGTTAAAATCACGAATATGTATAATTCCTAAAATATTGTCTGCATTTTCAGAATAGACAGGCAACCGTGAAAATCCCGACTCATCAAACACAGCCGAAATACTCTCTACCGAATCATCCTTATCAACTGCAACAACATCTACACGAGGAGTTAAAATATCACCAACAGGACATTCGCTAAACGATATGGCAGAGCGTATAAGGTCACTCTTCTGTTCATCTATACCACCACCTGATTCAGCCTCATCAACAATATTGATAAGCTCATCACCAGTGATTGTATCCTTATTATCTAATTTAAACAATAATTTCAACAACTTTTTCCAAGCTACAAAGAACGCAACAAATGGTGTTAAAACAAAAATAATAACTTTCATTAACGGTGCAACAAAAGACGCTACTTTTTCAGGAGACTCTTTAGCAATGCTTTTGGGCGAAACTTCACCGAAAATTAGAATTATTATTGTCATAAATATTGAAGATACCGTAGAACCAGCATCGTCACTGCGAAGTAAATCAATAAATAATACAGTTGAAATTGATGTTGCAACAATATTTACAATATTATTACCTATTAAAACAGAGGATAACATTTTATCAAAATCATTAGTCAACGAATAAGCCAATGCAGCACCTCTGTTCCCATCATCAGCCATCATTTTTAATCTAATTCTATTAAGAGATGAAAACGCAGTTTCTGTTGCAGAAAAAAACGCAGAACATGAAATCAAAAAACATAATATTATTATTTTAAACCAATAGTCTGACAAGCAGTAATTCCCCCTAAATATAGTTATTGACTGTATAATATCATATATAAACAATATTTTCAAGCGTAATTGTTATAAAAACAAAAATAGCCCAAACAGGCAAATGCCTGTTTGGGTTAAAGTTTTATGATAATTATTTGTTAAAGATATCAAGAACAGTTTCAAATTCACCGTCATCTTCGTTAAATCCACCGGAAACACTATTAAGTATATCGTCAGCAGGGCTCTTTGATTTGTTGTCGTTTCCAAGACCTGTAGCAACAACAATAATACGCATCTCGTCCTCAAGTGTAGAATCAAGCTGTGCACCCCAAATAATGTTTGCATCGGGATGAGCCATATTAGAAATAATAGTAGAAGCCTGTTCAACCTCTTCAAGACCAATATCCTCAGAACCGATAATACTGATAATAACACCACTTGCATTCTCCATAGAGGTTTCAATAAGCGGACTGGAGATAGCCATTTGTGCTGCCTGTTCTGCCTTGTCACGACCGGTAGCAGTACCAACACCCATGTGAGCATAGCCTGCATCCTTCATAACTGAAGTTACATCGGCAAAATCAAGATTAACAAGTGAAGTTACATTAATTAATTCTGAAATACTCTGAACACCTTGACGTAAAACATCATCAGCAATTTCAAAAGCATTTTTGAAGGTTATTTTTTGTTCAGAAACAAATTTTAATCTTTCATTAGGAATAACAATCAAGCTATCAACATGTTCACGAAGAGCAGCAATACCCTCCTCAGCTTGATTCATTCTCTTGTTACCTTCAAAAGCAAAAGGCTTAGTAACAATACCAACAGTAAGAATTCCAAGTTCCTTTGCAATTTGAGCAACTACCGGAGCAGCACCTGTACCAGTACCACCACCCATACCTGCAGCAATAAATACCATATCGGCACTTCTGAGTGCTGCAGCAATTTCATCTTTAGACTCTTGTGCGGCATTTTCACCTGTGTTTGGACTAGCGCCGGCACCTTGACCCTTTGTAAGCTTTTCACCAATTTGAATTTTATGAGTTGCCTTAGACAATAAAAGAGCTGCCTTATCGGTATTAATAGCGACAAACTCTACGCCGCGAACACCTGCATCAACCATACGATTTACTGCATTACCGCCGCCGCCGCCGACACCTACTACTTTAATCTGGACAACATCCGCTGTTTCATTATCGATTTCGAATGCCATTTTTATCATCCTTCCGATTTTTATCTTAACAAATACTTATAACTATTCAGTATCCATGGTAATTTTATCATACAACTTTAAAAAATGCAATACTAAATATTGATTTTTCTTAAATTTTTAGGCATATTTTATAAAAATTACGCTATATATTGAATTATTGCATATACTTACTAATATCTTCGTACTTTAAAACAGCATTTTTTCTCTCAACAGTCCAACCGGCAAGAGATATACTTGCAGTAGCATATTTATCAATATCATCAATCATTTTTGAGAGATGCTCGATTTTATAAACCATATCCGCATAGCTTCCTAATTCAACAAAAATATTATTATTTACAGCAAATTTTATATCAACCAAGCTAGTTATATCAATATATGTAACATTTATTTGCTTTTCTTCACACAAGCCCATCAACTCTGCAAGCTTGTCCTTTTGGCTGTTATCTTCAAACGTAATAACAGCACCAGGTTTAGTTTGGGTTACAGCTAAGCCTATAACAGTTTTAAGATTTTCAGGTTTTGCATTAACACACCTAAGCACCTTAAAATCTCTATCTGTTATAAACATTTCATCATTAGTGTTAATATTAAAATATTCATCAGCCGGAGTAATTTGAATATTCAATTTATTAGGAAACGCTTTAGAAACCATTGCTTTTTTTATATATGGCAATTCACTTTCTATTCTTTTTTCAGCCTTACTTGATGAGGTTAAAAGAAGATTATCGCCCAAATTTATACCGGCAACCGATATAATCTGCTCACGTGAATAAACACTGCTTCCACTCAAAGCAAACCCTTTTATATTAAACCAAACAGTAACAGACAAAATGCCGAGAATTAATGCAGAAATAACAAGAAGCCAAATAACAAAAAATAATCTACGCTTTTTGTTTTTACGTTTATTTCTGCTTTTATTACTTTTTTCATTTGGTTCAGAATAAGTAACCTTCATTTTTATCTCCGTTTCATGTAATTCTTTTAATATCTGCACCCAGTTTTAAAAACATATTTTCAAAACTATCGTATCCTCTGTCAATATACTCAATATTTCTGACAACAGACTCTCCTTCTGCACATAAAGCACCTAAAGACAATGCAGCACCGCCTCTTAAATCATTTGCAAAAACCTCTGCCGAATGAAGTTTTTTAACTCCATTTATAACAGCAACTCTGCCTATAATTTTTATGTCAGCACCCAATCGCTTTAATTCGTCAACATATCTAAATCGATTGTCGAAAATATTTTCTATAAAAACCGATGTCCCTTTAAAAACCGTCGACGCAGCAACTAAAAGCGGACCTGAATCTGTAGGAAATCCTGGATAAGGTTGTGTTTCAATAGTATCAAAATTTTTCATGCGTGAGTTGCACTTAACAACAAGTCCGTTACTTTCCTTTTTTATTTCGCAGCCGCAATCACTAAGACATGAACTAACAGGGAGCAGGTGTTCATTTTTTATATTATTTATTCTAACATTACCCATACATGCACAAACAGCGCACATATAGGTTGCCGCCACAATTCTATCCGGCATAACTGTATATTCTATTGGATTAAGTTTTAAAACTCCCTCAATAACAATAGTATCACTGCCATAACCGTAAATTTTAGCACCCGCTTTATTCAAAAACAAACATAAATCTGCTATTTCAGGCTCTCGTGCAGCATTTGTAATAATGGTTGTGCCTTTAGCCGTTGCTGATGCTAATATAATATTTTCGGTAGCACCGACACTTGGAAATTTCAAATGTATTTCACAACCGATTATTCCATTCGGCATACTACAGCTCACAAAACCGTTACTGCAATCTACTACCCCGCCTAAACGTTTTAATGCATCTAAATGTATATCAATTGGACGTGGTCCTAATTCACACCCACCGGGCAAACTCATTACGGCGCTTTTATTTCGCGCAACCAATGCACCCATAAATACAATAGACGAACGCATTTCACGCATAAGTATTTCAGGTATGACATTACCGTTACAACCTAATGCATCAACCGTTACTGTACCATTTTTATACTCGCATTTACAGCCTAAATATGACAAAATTTTTATAGTGACCTTGACATCTGAAAGATTTGGACAGTTATGTAAAAAACATTGCCCATTACACAACAAAGTTGCCGCAAGCAATGGCAACACACTGTTTTTGGCACCATGAACATTTGTTTCGCCCACAAGATGTCTGCCACCATTTATTAACAAGCTAGACATAGAACGCACCTCGGTACATACTATGCCCTAATAATTAAATTTGCTATTATTTTAAATTTAAAATTATTTCTGCAATTCTTTGGTCGGCATTAGTTATAGCCATATTTTTAGCGTTTTGAGACATAATTTCAAGTTCGTTTTTATCTGCAAACATCGAATTTATCATATCTAACAAACTTTGACCTGTTAAATCCTTTTGTTCTATTAATTCAGCTGCATTATTTCGCTTTAAACTCATTGCGTTATGAAATTGGTGATTTTCTGCAACAAAAGGAGACGGAATAAGTATAGATGGCTTGCCACACACCTGTAATTCATTTACGCTCATAGCACCTGCACGACAAATAACTATATCAGCTGCTGCCATTAAAACATCCATATTGTTAATATACTCAAAAACTTTAACATATTCACTGTTTTTTTCTATGCCTAAATCATTAAGCTTTTTTATAAAGTCTTTATATCCTGACTTACCTGTACCATGAAAAACCGTAAAAGCCTTATTAGTAAAATTCCAGTTTATAACATCAAACATTGCATCGTTTATTGCTTTTGCACCCAGTGAACCACCAAATGATAATATAACATTAGCATCATTAGAAATATGTAATTGTTCTCTTGCCTCGCGTTTTGAAATTGAAGTTAGAGCCCTTCTTATTGGGTTACCTGTAACAATAGGTGGATTTTTACATTTAATATTTTTGGCAGCATCTTCCATTGCAATCATTACGCAATCCACATACGGTGCAAGCATTTTTATAGTAACACCTGCATATGCATTCGCCTCATGTACTGCAGTTTTTATGCCTAGCTTAGCAGCCTCACGTAAAACCGGACCACAAACATACCCACCTGTTCCGATAACAATATCAGGTTTTAATTTTTTAAGTATTTTTCTGGATTCAAATGATGAATTAACAACCTTAAAAGCTGCACCGATATTTTTAAAAATATTTCTAATGTTTATCTTTCTTTGAAAGCCGGATACGTCAATCGTATAAAAATCATAGTTTTCTAATGCTACAAGACGGCTTTCTATTCCTTTTTTTGTGCCTATAAAGCTGATTTTACAATCTTTATCAACATTTTTAATATATTCGGCAACAGCTAATGCCGGATTTATGTGTCCTGCAGTTCCGCCGCCTGCAAAAAGAATATGCATAGTAACCGTTCCTTACAATGATTTTTTTGTATTACAGCTTCGTGAAACCGATAATATAATTCCCATTTCAAAAAGCAGAATCATTAAAGAAGTTCCACCGTAGCTAAAGAATGGCAAACTGATTCCTGTGTTTGGTATAGTATTTGTAACAACTAAAATATTAAGAGCCATTTGAAGTGCAACCTGAAATGTTAAGCCCATAGCTAACAATGACCCGAATTTATCAGGTGCCTTCATGGCAATTACGAAGCCTCTCCATGCAAGCAAACAGAACAACGCTATTATAATCATTGCACCAACAAAGCCTAACTCCTCGCAAACTATTGCGAATATAAAATCGTTATGTGGTTCGGGAACCCATAAATATTTTTGTCGCGATTGTCCTAGCCCTTTTCCAAAAATACCGCCCGAACCAATTGAAAGCAGAGATTGGATTGTTTGATAACCTTCGCCTACAGGCGCAGCCCAAGGGTCTAACCAATAGGTTACCCTATCCTGAGCATACTTAATGACACCACTTAAGAGTGCAACAACACCTGTGGCAGCAACACCTAAGCCTATAAATATATATCTTAGCTTTATGCCACCTACAATCATCATTACAGCGCCTATAAGAAATATTAAAACAGTAGCTGATAGATGTGGCTCAAGTACAACTAATACGCATACAACACCAACAAGTAAACCTAAAAATACTACACCAAAACGAAATGTTTTCATAAGCTTTTGATTTGCTGAGATTAAATGTGAAAGCAACAAAATTACTGCAAATTTAGCTAATTCCGACGGTTGAAAATTTATAGGTCCAATCGAAAACCATCTTTTTACATTCGTTCCCGACACCATTGGAGGTAAAATAAGCATAACAACCAAAAATGCCACCATTATTAAGTATAACGGTATTGCAAATTTACGATAGACGTGATAATCAATTTTTGATACAACTAACATTATTGCAACGCCAACAACAGCAAATGTTGCTTGTTTTGCAATAAAGAAATAATTATTGTTGTAATAAGTATATGCAAAAACATAGCTTGCTGAAAATAACATAACAAGCCCTACCGTTAATATAATTAACAGTAAAAAGAAAAAGGTTAAATCCATTTTTCCGTTAATCCAAAAACTATTAGAAGATTTTTCTATTTTGTTTAATGGTTTTTGCGACAAACGGACCACTCCTTTTTAAATAGTTTACTACATAAAATACTTAGTTAAAAATATACAAACAGCACTTGTAATTACTGTAACTGCAGAAAAAACCAAAACAATTTTAACTTCACTCCAGCCACTTTTTTCAAAATGATGATGAATAGGGCTCATTTTGAATAATCGTTTGCCGGTTTTTTTGAAATACAAAACCTGAAGAATAACCGATATCGCCTCTACAAGATATACAATGCCTATAAGTAATAAATATATAGGTCGGTCGATGCAAAAAGCCAATGCAACTACCATGCCACCAATAAACATCGAGCCTGTATCACCCATAAAAATTTTTGCAGGATGCCAATTCCAACACAAAAATCCAATAAGAGCACCTGCAAGTGCCGAAGCAATTATATTTGCACCAAAAAAATTCAATGTGCCTGAAAGAACTAAAAATGCTACCGACACAACCAACGTTACACTTGATGCTAATCCATCAATTCCATCAGTTAGGTTAACGGCATTTGTAAACCCATAAATAAAGAAAAACGCAATCGGCCAAAATATTATTCCGAAGCCATTTACTACATTAACTTCACCTAAAAACGGAATATATGTTTTTTTGAGTCCTGCTAATGCAAGTGCTATCAAATATGAAGCAGTTACAATAACTTGAAAAACAGTTTTTTGCATTGCAGTTAGCCCGAGATTACGCTTTTTAACAACCTTAATATAATCATCTAAAAATCCGATTATACCCATTCCCAACGCTAAACCGATACCTGCAAACAGCTTTGTAAAACTAAGGCTGTTATCAAATTCTGCCGAAAGGTCACCGCCTAATGTAGAACTCATTCCAAAAGCTACAAAAACACCTAAAATCAATCCTACGGCTATAAGAATACCACCCATTGTCGGTGTTCCTTCTTTTGATTTATGCCAGGCAGGTCCCTCATCTCTTATAGTTTGACCGTATTTAAGTCTTTTTAAAATGGGTATAACTATAAATCCTAAAAAAAACGATACCAAGAATGCAACAAGTATTGCTATTACAGGTATAAAACTTCTCATATTATTTTCATCTCTTTCATACAAATCAAAGTTCTTTTAAGGCTTCGGCAACAATCTCTCGTTCATCTAAATGAATAGTTCCTGTTTTTAAAATCTGATAGGTTTCATGTCCCTTACCCGCCAAAACAATTATATCATCTTTTTCAGCTATTTTAACAGCTCTTTTTATAGCCTCTGTTCGATTTTCAATTGTTTCAAACTTTGCTTTACTGCATTTCATTCCCTCTAGTATATCATTTATTATATCCATTGGTTCTTCACTTCTCGGATTATCACTTGTCACTATAACATAATCTGACAAAGCCGCCGCAATCGCACCCATTTTTGAACGTTTAGTTTTATCACGGTCTCCACCACAGCCAAAAACAGTTATTAAACGATTCTTTTCACAATCCGAAAAGGTTTTTAATATATTTTCCAAACCGTCTGGTGTATGTGCATAATCTATAATGACAGTAAAATCTCGGTCACACGGAACAACCTCGGCCCTGCCCTTAATACTAGGCATATTTAAAAAAGCCGAACTAATAGTTTCAAGCTCTATGCCCAACTCTACTGCACATGCAGCAGCACACATTGCATTATACGGTGTGAATTTACCACCAATTTTTGTCTTGATTTTAGAAATAAGACCTATTCCCGAAAAAATAAAATCAATACAATCGGTTTTAAGGTTAATATTCTTAGCCGTATATGTTGCCAACTCGCTCTTTGCTGAATATGTAACAACACGACAGTTAAGTTCTTCTGCCATCTGATGATAATATTCATCATCGTAATTTAAAACCGCAACCTTACAGGAATAAAACAGTTTCTTCTTGGCTTTTAGATAATTTTCCATTGTATTATGGTAATCAAGATGGTCTTGTGTAAGATTTGTAAACATTGCAACTTCAAAGTTAACACCATATGTGCGGTCTTGGTCCAATGCGTGTGATGATACCTCCATAATACAATAGCTGCATCCGGCACTGACCATTAAAGCAAACATAGATTGCAATTCATAAGCACTAGGCGTAGTGTTTTTTGATGGTATAACATCATCACAAATCATATTCTGAATAGTGCCGACTAAGCCTACCTTATATCCTGCATACTCTAAAATAGCCTTTAGCATATATGATACAGATGTTTTACCGTTGGTTCCAGTAACGCCGATAATTTTTAACTTATCCGCAGGGTTATTGAACCACTTAGCAGAAGAATTAGCAAATGCCCTTCGACTGTTTTTAACTATTATTTGATTTTCTAATCCTATATCTCTCTCGCATACTACGGCTATTGCTCCTGATTCAACAGCAGATTTTGCAAACTTATGCCCATCAACCGTTGCTCCGTTTATACAAAAGAACAAATTGCCCTTTTTAACATATCGAGAATCACAGGTTACACCGCTGATTTCAACATCAGCTAATTCACCTACATTTTCATTTAACAACTCAGAAAGTTTCATTACATATCTCCAATTTCGGATATTTACTACTACAAAAATATATCTATTCAGCAGTTTCAGTGGTTCTGAAATACACCTCTACAACTGTTCCCGCATCAACAACCGTTTCTGCCGGAATACTTTGTTTATAAGCTGTCACACTAACTCCACTTAGTGATGTTCCGTTAAACCTAATATTTACCCCGCTGTCTGCTGCCGCCTGATTAGCCTGTTTTAATGTCATTGTGCTAAAATCCGGCACCTTAACTGTTAATGCTTCGGTTGTATTATCGGTATAAAGCATAACAACACCGTCACTATAAAGCGAATCTGTTGCACTAGGGAACTGTCTAATAACCGTTTCACCTTCGCCGATTACTTTATATTTTAATTTTTTATCACTTAAAAGCGACTTCGCAGTATTAACAGATTGACCTACAACTGATGGAATTTTAACAGCAAGTTTTGCTAATTCCTCATCTGAATATTTTGGTTCATATCCAAGATACGGTAATATTTCCGACATTATTTGACCACCTACAGGTGCCGCAATAGTACCACCATAATAAGCATCACCGTGTGGTTCATCTAACATCACAAGCAACGCTATTTCCGGTTCATTTATAGGTGCCACACCGCAAAATGACGAAATATATAATCGGCTTTCGCCTGTCTCTAACATTTCTGCGACCTTCTGTGAAGTTCCTGTTTTACCGCCTATTCTATAACCGGAAACATAAGCATTTTTACCGCCTCCGCCATCTACTACCGCTTCAAGCAAAGAACGTATGGTTTGAGATGTTGTTGTTGAAATAACCTGTCGTTTAACATTTGTACCGATAGATTTAACTGTATTACCTTCATAATCGATTATTTGCTTTACCAAATGAGGTTGAACCAAATACCCACCATTAACCGCAGCCGAAACAGCTGTAATCATTTGAATCGGAGTTATTTTAAAGGTTTGACCAAATGAGGATGATGCTAATTCGGTTACACCCATATTTTTAAGCTTATGATAAATCGGTAACGTCTCTCCCGGTAAATCTATATTTGTTTTTTCACCGAGACCAAAGGCTTCAAAATATTTTGAAAATGTTGTTGACCCCAACTGTTGCCCAAAAGTAATAAATACAGGGTTGCATGAATTTTGAACAGCTTGAGTTAATGTCTCTGCACCGTGACCTATACGCTTATGACAATTATATCTCTGTCCCGCTACTACTATATAACCATTACAATTATAATGGTTACCCAAGCTGGTTACGCCTTCTTCAAGTGCCATAGCTGCAGTAATAACCTTGAAAACAGAACCCGGCTCATAAACATCTGAAACAGCCTTATTTCGCCATTGTCTATTTTGCAGTTCATAAAGCTTATTACTTTTTTCTTCTCCCTCTAAAAGAGCAAGTGCCTCGTTATCTGCATCAGATACGGCAAAGGGTGTGTTTGGGTTAAAGTCGCCTTTTACAGCCATTGCCAATATTTCTCCTGTATTAACATTCATACATATGATAGCACCGCGTTCTGTAACAATATTATCGGTCAGTGCCTGGTCTAAATACTTTTCGCACACATATTGAACATATGAATCAATCGATGTAACCAAAGAGTTGCCCGGAGTTGCCTCAACCTCAAGCTCATAGCTTAAAGGCATATCATTACCGGTTGCATCTTTTGCTGCAACAACTCTGCCGGGAATACCGGTAAGCTCATTATCATATTGCTTTTCAAGACCAAATAATCCTTGATTATCAGAACCAACAAAGCCTAAAACCACCGAAGCTAACGAATCATTTGGATAATATCTGATACTTCCCTCGTCTAGTCCTATATACTGACCGACCTTATATGTACTTTCGGCAATATATTTACGTACTAAATCGGCCTCTGGTTTTTCTACTCTGGTTTTCACCTTAACATAGCTCGTATTCTTATTTGTATAATCAAGAACCGTTTGATAATCAAGACCTAATATTGCCGAAAGATTTGTTGCTATCTCAGATTTTATTGCATTAAGCTTAGTTTCATCGGTAATTTTTTTGAAACTGTTTGGTGTTATGTAAACAGTCCAAACCTGAGCGCTGGTCGCAAGTAGTTCCATCTTACGATCATATATTTCCCCTCTTGTAGCAGATATTACCGTATCATATAATTGCTGTTCAGCCGCCTTTTGTTGATAAAATTCACTATCGACAATCATTATGTAAACCAAACGACCGCCAACAAGTCCAAACATACAAAGAAGCATAACAATCCAAACTGTTAATGTTCTTAAAATCATACTTCTGCTTGGTGCTTTGCTCAATGATGTCATCTCCTGCCTTATTTTGTCAACACTTTAGATATTACTCAACGAGAGTCGGTATATTTCCAACTCTCGCTGACTATTTTCTGTTAAAATATTTTATTATTCTTTTAGCTGAGCTGTTGTACCTTCGTAGGCGCTTATATCAATAACATTACCTTTTGTTTTTATATAAGTAACCTGACTTTTTTCACACTTCTGCATACCTAATTCTTTTGCAGACTGTTCAAGATTAGACATCGAAATCTTTCTTTCTATTTCTACACCTAATCTCGTTGACTCACTCTCTAGTTCTGTCACAATATTGTTTTCCGAATTGATTTTAGACTTCAATGAAGAAATCTCTGCTCTCAAAAACAAACTTGCGCAAACGGCTGCAAGAACCATCGCTGAAATAACTATATTACGAATAAGTACAAAATTATAACTACTAATGCTTAACTTTTTAGTTTTAGCTTTTTCTAACTTTCCGTAATCGTGTATTTCTGCTGTCTTTTTAGGTACAGCAGGCTCAAAGATAGAATAATCGTATGCAAAGCTGTCATTATAATATTTTAAATTATCCATATTCTATCTACCCTTCTAAGCCTTACGGCAATTTTTCTATAACCCTTAATTTTGCACTTCTGCTTCTTATATTTTCTAATATTTCATCTTCTGAAGGAATAATCGGTTTTTTAGTAACCGGTTTTCCTAACGGTTTCTTCCCACATACACACACCGGTAAATCCGGAGGACAAATACAACCTTGACAAAATTTTGAAAAAAGATTTTTAACCAATCTGTCTTCTAATGAATGAAAGGTTATTACACATAGCCTTCCACCAACATTCAACAAATCAAATGCTGCTTTTATACCATTGCTTTCTGCTTCAAACTCATTGTTAACTGCGATTCTCAAGGCTTGAAAGCTTTTTCTAGCCGGATGCCCGTCTCGCTTTGCAGCAGCCGGCACAGATGACGAAATAATATCGGCAAATTGTAATGTGGTTTTAATTGGTTCCTTTTCTCGTTTTTTTACAACATTACAAGCAATTCTATATGCGAATTTTTCTTCTCCGTAATCTCTTAAAATATCGGTTATCTCCTGTACCGATAAGGTATTTATTAAATCTGCAGCACTATCGCCTGATTGACTCATTCGCATATCTAACGGTGCATCTACATGATATGAAAATCCTCTTTCACCATTATCAAGCTGCCAAGAGGATACCCCTAAATCAAGCAGTATACCATCAACACCATAAATACCCTCAATCTCAAGCACATCTTTCATATCTGCATAATTTGATTGAATAACCTTAGCATTCATACCGTTTAATCGTTGTGTTGAAACTTTAACAGCATCTGGGTCACGGTCTAAAGCAAAAAGTTTTCCTGTCACAAGTTTTGACGCTATTTCTTTTGAATGACCTGCACCACCGACAGTTCCATCAACATAAATTCCATTGGGTTTTATGTTAAGGTTTTTAATAACCTCTTGTAATAATACTGATTTATGATTAAATTCCATATATCTTAAAAACCAAGCATTTGGGCCAACTCTGCAATAGATTCCGGAGTTTCCTCAGCTTCTTCAGTCTTAAACTGCTCACTGTTCCAAATTTCAAGCTTTGATGACATACCTATTATTGCAGTATCACCTTGAAGGTCTGCATAATCACGCAAATTTTGCGGAATTAAAACCCTGCCTTGACTGTCACAAGAAAGTCTTTCAGCACCTGAATAAATAAATCTTAACAGCTTACCGGCTTGTACGGCAGGTAGTGATTTTAATTTCTTATCAATAATATCCCACTCCTCCATAGGATAGACGCATAAACACCGTTTACCGTCCGGACTACGGCTGAGCATAAATTCTTCACCTAACTCGTCGCGGTACTTAGCAGGTACAAAAACGCGGCCTTTTTTATCTATGCTATGAAAATGTTGTCCAAAAAACATATTAGCCGCCCCCTTTTTGTTCCACTTTCATGTACTAATGGTGTATTTATAAACCACTTTTCACCACCGCAAATTTATTATATAATGATATTTGCAATAATGCAAGGTATTTTTTTTCAAAAATTAAACAATTTTTTAAAAATTGTGTTGTATATAATGACGATACACAAAATATTGCATTTTAGAATACTTTTTAAATTTTTTAAAAAAACATATTGACATAATGATTGATGAAATATATAATATGTAATGTTGATTAAGTCGTCAGCATGCCGCTGTGGTGGAATAGGCAGACAC
>JAZSAC010000177.1:0-1948 GCA_045601645.1 Acutalibacteraceae bacterium
ATTTCTTCCATATTTTCAGCAGTATATGTCATGGTCTCACGACGCTTTAATGCCGTATTATATAGATTTTCGGAAATATTCTCTAATAACTTTTCAATTGTATCCTCAATGCCATCCAGCGAAACAAAGATTTTCTCTGCGGTATCACGTCTTACCAAAACGCACTGATTATTTAATATATCCTTAGGACCGATTTCAAGCCTTATCGGAACACCTTTCATCTCATACTCGGAAAATTTCCAACCCGGAGTCTGCTCACTTATATCAATACCCACACGGAATTTTTTACGCAAACTCTCATAAACTTCATTAGCTTTGTCGATAACACCCTCTTTATGCTGTGCTATCGGAATAACCATAATCTGCTTCGGTGCTATTGCCGGGGGCAATACTAATCCGTTATCGTCACCATGAGTCATTATCACAGCACCGATAAGTCTTGTTGTCATGCCCCAAGAGGTCTGATGAGGGGTTGCCAATTTATTGTCTTTATCGGCATACTGAATACCGAAAGCCTTTGCAAAGCCATCACCAAAATAGTGCGAAGTTCCGCTTTGTAACGCCTTACCGTCATGCATTAGTGCCTCAATGGTATAGGTTTCAACAGCACCTGCAAACCTCTCCTTCTCGGTTTTTATACCCTTAATAACCGGTATGCAAAGATATTTTTCACAAAACTCTGCATATACGCCCAACATCTTTATTGTTTCTGTTTGAGCTTCCTCGGCTGTTGCATGAATAGTATGTCCCTCCTGCCAAAGAAACTCTCGCGAACGCAAGAACGGACGTGTTGTTTTTTCCCAACGAACAACCGAAACCCATTGATTATAAAGCTTAGGAAGGTCACGCCAAGAATGTATTATATTTTTATAGTGGTCACAAAAAAGTGTTTCTGAAGTAGGTCTGACACAAAGTCGTTCTTCAAGCTTTTCGTTTCCGCCATGTGTTACCCATGCCACCTCAGGCGCAAAGCCTTCAACATGGTCTTTTTCTTTTTGAAGCAGACTTTCGGGAATAAACATCGGCATACATACATTCTCATGTCCTGTATCCTTAAACATTCCGTCTAAAATGCTCTGAATATTTTCCCAAATAGCATAACCGTACGGACGTATTACCATACAGCCTTTTACACTGGTATAATCAATAAGTTCAGACTTCAAGCACACATCGGTATACCATTGTGCAAAGTCATCCTCCATTGATGTAATTTCTTTAACAAGCTTTTCTTTTGCCAACAAACTCACCATTTTCTATTCATAGTATAACACAATTGTATTTATTATATTGTATATTACTTGATTTTTCAACATAATTTTTAAAAAACTAAAAAAATAAGCGCGGCAAACACTAAGTGTGACCGCGCTATAATTATCATAAAACAAATTATTTCAAATTTTCAATGTAATTTACTACATCTCCGACAGTTTTAATATTTTCAACCTGATCGTCGGGAACTTCCAATTCAAATTCATCTTCAATCGACATTATTAAGTCAACTACGTCAAGACTGTCTGCACCTAAATCCTCGGCAATATTTGACTCCATTGTTACCTTTTCCTCTTCAATGTCGAGCTGTGCACACAAAATTTCTCTGATTTTTTCAAATACCATATTTACATATCCTCCTAAAAAATATAGACTAAAATAATATATTATGTTATACTGTATGCAACAGGTATTTGCCTTGAAACCGAAAACATACAAAACAAATAAATCCTGCCAAACAATAAAGCTTTTCGATTTATTATAATATGTTGATTATTGGCTTTTGTCAATATGTTTTTTGATTTTTTTTAAAAGAGGTATTTTTACGTGAAACAAAACTTTGCTGTAATAGGACATCCTATAGGTCACACAATGTCTCCGTTCATACATAAAAAACTATTTTTATTACAAGAAAAAACCTAAGTATTTTGAATATATTTGCGTATTTTTTTAAAAATTT